>JACMMA010000636.1 GCA_014379275.1 Armatimonadota bacterium
GACGATCTCGGCGGGTCCGTCCAGATACTCGCGCAAAATACGGTTCTGGTTTTCCGTTTTCACGAACATAATATCCGGGCACCGTGCGGGGAATTTGCCGAACAGCGCATCAGGTATGGCTCGGCGTAAATCTTGCCCAGTTCGCGCGTCTCGACGAACATCGTCAGGGCGGCGATAAAAAAGCGACTCGTGTCCGCGTGGTAGCTCAAAACGGGTCACATCTCAATGACCTTTCCCCCGACCCATTCGACATGGCGTTCGCCGAAATCACGCCGCATAAAATCCTCGAATGTTAGGTAGCGCGCGCGAGTCGGCGAGGTGTCGGAAGAAAACTTGCGGTTCGTGGGGGACTTGAGTTCTACCGGAGGCAAGGTGCGGGAGCGGACAATACTAGTATCCATGTTCATTCGCGTTCTCTACTGCATTATACCGTCTCCCACCACACGTTTCGCTCGACTTTTCAGTCGCTCAATCCCTGCGATTGAGCGACTGAAAAGTCGAGCCATTCGCCAGTTCATACACATCCGCGCCAGTTAAGAAGTTTCGAGAAGTTAACGACTTTTCAGTTTTTTCTGAGCCTCCGCTTTGACGACCCCGGTCTCGTCATAGGCAATCGCTTTCTTCCAGGCGACTTTTGCCTCGGACATATTTCCGATCTTCTCGTACAGGTTGCCCAAGCCAAGGTAAGACATCGCTCTCAGTGTGATTTTGCTCTCCGGCGACTCGGCGATTGCTTCTTTAAAGGATCGAATCGCCGCGTTCGTATCCCCCTTCAAGAAATGCACTTCGGCAACAGCATTTTTGATCGTGACAACGGTTATATATCGGGTAATTCCGCTGGGGTGAAGGCGTATTGCCGTCTCGTAGGCGGCGAGGGCGGCGTCATAATCGGCGCTTTTTGTCAGGCGTCCCGCGAGCCATTTGTAGGCGCTACTGCTTTGCGGATTCGCGGTTATGTACGCCTCGAACGCGGCGATTGCTCGCACGTTGTCTTCCCCCGCAGACTCGTTGATTGCGACTAACGCATCCAATTCCGCGCGATCCGCTCGCACCATTGCCCGCTGGGCTTGCCACTCCGAATCGTCCCGCCCGGTGCCGTGTTTCGCCCCGAAGGCATCTACCTTATCAAGCATTTCTTCGGTTCTATGCGGAACCATGCTGTCAATCTCGCGGAGCAGGTCGTTCTTTTCGCGTTCATCAGCTTCTATCTCCTCACGAAAACGACGCAGTTTCGCCTGCCTTTGGGGCGGCGCGAACATCTCCTCAATACGGAAGAGAGTGCGTAAAGTCCCAAGTAGTCCCTGTGCAAAAATAAGGAGCGCGTTATCGTTCCACCACCGCTTGACTTTTCTGAACATGACTCCCTCCCCCGACAACAGTCTACCTTTTAGAACCGGGAGTCGGGCATAATGTTACATTTTGATAGCGTGTCCTTGTAATGAGGCAATCAAGACTGTTCGGGGGTCTCCCTGAGACGCTTCACAATCTCCTTGGTGCTGTCATAACCACCGAACGTATTGATGACGTAACGGTCGTTCATTGTGTAGCCGTCGTCGTCGCTCTGCTGGAGGCGCAGGGCTTGTTTCCATGCGTTTCTTGCTTCGGGGATCGCCCCGGCTTCTCGGTAGGCGTCGCCGAGTTGGAGGTAGGCGCACGACAGGAAAATATCTCGCAGAACGTCTTTGCTCTCCTGTTCTTGCTCCGCGATCGACCGTTCCAGATGCCGTATCCCCTCTTGCGTGTCGCCCTTCTCCAGTAAGATCACGCCTACGGATTGCTTCAGAATCAGCGTACGCCAGGGATTCCGTTTCGCGAATGTTGGCGACGATTCGGATACCACGGACTCGCGTTGCTCGGCGCGTTCGACTTGTTGCCTCGCCAAGCGGATGGCTTCATCGAATCGTTTTGCCTTGCGCAACCCGCCAATCAAGAAACTGCCTCCTAATTCGCTATCTGGATGTGCGGCGCAATATTCACGAAGGGCGGCGATCTCCTTCGTAGGGTCGTCCTCGGTACCGACTAGTAGTCGCTTTAGAACATTCCTTTCGGCTTCTGAAGCAGCCCGTTCGCTTGCCGAATCCGCCGCGCGAATCTCCGCTTCACGCCTTCGGTTTTCTATGTGATCCAGAACATCTTGATGCGAGGCATCTTCCGGCAAACCAGACTCCTTCAGCCAGCGGCGATGATGTTCTTCGCGCATCCTTGCGAAGTTTTCCTGGCGGCCCCTTTCCCGCTCAAACTCCTGCATCTGTGCACGTTCGCGGTAACCCTCTTCTACCCGTGCGTAAAGCCGGTGCAGTATTGGTTTCCTTTTGGGTGGGGCAAGGGGAGCGAGTGCCACGTGGGAGCGGAAGAATTCGCGCGACGCCTGTATCAGACGATGCGCGACGATGAGGTTGATATGGTCGTGCCACCACGGCTTCGGTCTTCGCATCGGCTCGCTGCCCGCCTCCCGAACTGTTTTACGGTCGGCGGCGGGCGCGAGTTGCCGGATTATTTTTTGGCGGCGGGTTGTTTTTCGAGGGCGCGCAACGTTTCCGTGACAACGAACAGGGCGCGTCCCTGGTGGTACGGGTCTTTCCAGAAGTCGCTTTTTTGCGCGGCGGGATCGGCGACACCCTCGGCGGACACATTCGTGCGCCAGCCGGCATTTTCGGCGTCTATCTGGTGCCGGGCGATGAAATCCCACTGCTTATCGAACGCTTCCTTGTAACGCGGCGTTTGCGCGCCGTATTCGCGGTGCATGAGAAGTAGCGCGTTTAACCCCTCGGCCTGAGTCCACCAGACCTTTTTGGTCACGGTCGGCTTGCCAAACGCAGTACCTTCGTCGTAAAAGCCGCCGTTGGTGGCGTCCCAGCCGTATTCGAGGGCGTGATCCACCAGGCTCCGTGAAATAGTACGGGTGCGCTCGTCGTGGTTGCCCAGGACGTGCGCGGCTTCCGTCAGCAGAAAAGCGGTTTCGACATCGTGCCCGAATGAGTCATGTCCGGGGACCGCCCGCCAGTCGGGCGTGAGGTACAGGTTGAGACACCCCGGCTCTACGGCGACCTTGTCGCGCACGATCAGGAACGTTTCTTCCAGGCGCTTCCTGACGGCGGGTGATTTATCCACCGTATACAACGCTGTAAACGCTTCTAACAGATGGATATGCGTATTCATGGATTTGTAGCCGTACGGCGTCCCGATGGGGTCGTTCTGTCCGGCTACTGTGGACCGGAGAATCGGCTTATTGTCCCGCGACAGGGCTTCGGTATAACCGCCGTTTTTGCCGTCATGGGCGTATTTTTCCAAGTGATCGAAGGCGCGGCGGGCGAGCTCGAGGGCACGATCGTCGCGCGTCGCTTCGTAGACGGCGCATGAGGCGTAAATGCCGAACGCCGCCCCGTAGGCGTGCTTTTCGCCTTTCCGGTCGGTGTCGGGCTTGCCGTCCGGCGTGATCTCGAAGAAAAAGCCCCCGCCATTTTCTTTATCCCAGAGCGCGGACGACAGGTAGTCCAGCCCGTGCAGGGCTGTCTCTTGCCAGCGTTTCGCTTCCGCGGAGCCTTCCGGTGCGCGCAGTGCTGCCTGCGCCGCGACCCAGGTTAGTCGCGACTGATACACGACGCCCCGCTTGTCATCGGGGAGCAGTTCCCAGTCCGCCGCGAACGTTTGTTGGAACCCGCCGTTTTTGGAGTCCACGGCTCGGGGATACCAGGCGTCCAGTATGTCGCGGCGAAGGCTTGTCTCCATCGCGCGGAGTTGTTGCGCATCGGGTGCCGACTTCCCGGACGCGGCGGATATGTCGGTTTGTGAGGTAGTCATATGTCTGGCGAAAATCGGGGATAGCGGAATCGCGGCGGCAAGAACGACGCCCATCGCCATCCCCTGTATCAGTTTCTGTTTCATGGCGTTGTGTCAGCTGAATACTCTGGAGACTTCCTGTTGAACTCTCCGGAGTATTCAAAGTCCGGTTACAGTGTGTACTTGCCCGTGCGTTCGTGCGCGGCGAACAGGGCAATGTTTGTTCGTATCGGCGGTGTTTTTACTGTGAGTGGTTGCCCCGATGCGACGCTGACCGTCTCCGTGGTCACTGTCTTCCCGGTTGCGGTGTCCCACCAGAAGACGCGGTATTTTCCGGCGTCGAGTCCCGGCACCGAGACGGTCGAAGTCAGGGGCTTGGCGTCGGCGACGAGCGGTTCGGACGGGTACACCCACGCGGCGACCGATTCCTTGTCGGATTTCGCGACAGCTTTCAAGGGAGCACCGTAGGGCGAAAGTGTGAGCTTCTCGATACGTGCCCAATCCACACCCGTATTTTCCAGCCGGACGACATGCGCCCCGGCCGGTACCGTACCGGTAAGAGCCACCCGGACATTCGTTTCGGAGGCGGCAGCGGGGAACGATTTTTCCGTGACTACTTTGCCGTCTACTTTCATCACGACGTTCGCACCGCCTTTCGAAATCTGCCGCACGTTTGCCGTAAATGTGCCCGGTTTGGCGTAGTTTACGGCGAACTCGACGAACGGCAGCAAAGCGCGATTGTTGTCCCCTTGCAGATACGGCGACAACGCCCCTGCCCCGGCGACTTCGCCGGACGGTTCTACCGTGTAACGCGTTTGTTTCGCGCCTTCCCAGCCACCGCCGGGACCGAATGACGTCGCCCCGGCACCTTGCACGTCGCCCGTAAACGTCATCGAAACGGGGCGCATTGCCCGGCGTCCCGCGAGGCGAAACACACGCACGAAATCGGTAGCAGGCTTCCACGCCCCGGTCAGGTTTCGGTTCGTGATGTTGTCCCATGTCCAGTACTGTGCGGCGCCCGGCGCGGCGGTCATTAGACTACCCCAGACGATCTGGCGTAACCCGGTGCCGTCGTCTTCCGCCAGATCCCCCGAGGGACCGATCTCGCCCAGAAACACGGGCTTCTTCGAACCGTTCTCGCCCGCGGATTTCACAAATTGGTCGCCGACGGCGCGGACAGTCGCGACGAGATCAGAGGGATACGAATGGGGCTGTATGTAGTCCATCGCGTCGTATAAACCGGTGATGCTTTCGTCCGAACTTGTCGTCACCATGTGCTTGTGAACGTCGTGCTTGCGCAAGAACGCCGCCATTTCTTTGTGCCATGCGGCGATGGTGGCATGATCTTTGTTCCGCCCGGTGTTAGTGAACTGGACTTCGTTGTACAGTTCCCACGCCACGATACTCGGCGAGTAGCCCCAGCGGGCGAGAATGTAGCGGTACTTGGCTTGCGTCAGGCGGCGCGCTTTCTCGTTGGTGAAAAACTCTTCCGGGGTGGCGAGAAACCCACCGTTCTTGACGTTCCACGGGTTTTCGCCCCAGTTCGGGTTTACCTGCTCGGAATACTGCCCGTGGTGCTGAAATACCATTTGAAACGGCACGCCGGCGCGTTCCGCGATTTCGACGATGCCGTCCCAGCGCTTAGCGACGACAAGGCTGAGTTCCCCGGGGGGCACTTTCTGATTCTGCACCCAATCGAGGTTCTTGCCGTCCCAGTGATTCATCCAAATGCGCGACCAGTTCTGTCCGCTTTTGCCCATATCTTCCAGGAACGCTTCGACGCTGACCTTACCACTGTTCCAGGCCGCATTACACCCGATCGGGTAATAGGGTGTCCCATTCTCGTACGCGAAGAAACGCGGGTCTTTGGCGTCGCGTCGGATGAAGCCTGCGGTCGGCTTCCCGGTGACCGTGAACTCCATGGGTGCAATATTTTGGGCGGTAACGGTCTGCCCGTTGCGCAGGACCCGCGTGACGCGCCACTTTCCGCTTGTCGGCGGTGTGCAGCGCACCCCCCACATTTTTCCGCCGTCGAAAAAGGCGGGTACCGTCATCGTGCGATTGCCAGGACCCGAAAGATCTACTTGAACGTCGTTCTCGAAAAAGTCGAACGGGTTACCGGTTAGATCGGATAATTCAAAGCGCATCGCGATTTTCGAATCGGTACCGGGTCGTCCCCACGCGACGGAAGAACACCCGATTGCGGCGGCGGAAAGAAGGAGCGTCGCGATCAAGTTGCGACGCCTTAAAGGTTGTTGTTTCATAGATTTTGTTTTACGGTGCTAGTCGCTGTCGGTGACAACGCTAGTGTTTCCTCAGGAACGCCGTCCGGCGGTGTGACTCGGAACTGTATGTCGTCGATGTGAAACACCGCCGGGGCCGCCGAGGCGTCCTGTAGCCAGAACGCATTCACATCACGGCGTCCCTGTATCCCGAGTTCAGAAAGGGGGACAATCACGCGAACCCACTTGTTCGCAGGAAGCGGTGCCAGGGGAACCCCTTTCTGCGTTTTCCCCGCGGCGACAGTGGCGACTGTCAACACCTGTCCACCTTCGTTCCCGCCATGAAGGAAGAAGACGAGGTGCCGGTAAGACGATAAGTCTGCCGCCGGGTTGTAGATTTTGACGGCCTCGTAGGGTGCCGCCTCTACCCGAATCGAAGTCCCAACGCTTCCCCGCACCGGCGAAGCGTTGGCATAGTCAATAACTTTCGCCCAGCCACGCTCCTGCCATCCATTTTCGAGCCCATCCGTATAGACGGTCAACTCGCCCTCCGCAGCAGTCTCCCCGTTGCTTACGGGTGGGGTAGCCCCGGTACCCGTAGGCGTAGGTGACCTGCTCGTCGCGGCGTTTCGGAGCGAACTACTACGGAAGGCCAACAATGCTAGCAGAATAATCGCTCCTATAATGGTGATTACCCCTAGCGGTTTCAGAACGATACGCATAAGATCTACTCCCTTGTCGGCATAGACGAGAGGACACCGGGGGCAGCCACAGTTTATTTGGCGCCGCTTTCCATATATTTCTTGAGTTCGGCGGACCCTGCCGCATTCGCCTTCGCGGCGGCGGCGGCGTTCTGCTTCTCGCTCTCGATTCGCTCTGGCGTGACCCCGGCTGCCGCTGCCGCTTGTGTACTGGCGGCGGCGGTGACACCGGGGCTACCGGATGGAGTGGTGGTAGATCGCGCTTCCCCGTTGCATCCGGCGTTCAGAGCCGTCAGACACAAAATCGCGATTAGTGCCCCCGGGCTTGATGCATGAGTCTTCATAACTGTTATACTTTATCTCCCTGTTTCATCCCTCTGCCGACGCCATAATCAGGTATGGCCTGTTATAATAAAGAGCTGGGGCGGGTAGATACTCGTTGGCTACCCGCCCCGGCATTCGCCGATCAGTCGTTGGGGTCCATCGTCCAGAAGCCGCCGTCGCTCCACGGGAAGTTGAACGTCTTGTCGCCCGCGGATCCGTTCGTTTGCTCCGGCTTGTGCCACTTAGCATGACCGTCCGCGAAAACATAGTTCCATCCGCCGTTATGAGCGGGTTGGTTCGCGGGCTTCTTTCCGTCGGCTATCGCGTCAGGATCCGCCATCCAGTTGATCGCGGGCGTATGCTCTTCGTTCCCAGCGTTGTACTGTTGCTGTTGCATGGGGGCAAGACACATCGCGTTGGGAAACAGGTTCGTCGCGCTTTTTGCTGTATGAAACTCGACTATCAGCAGCGAGTTTGAAGGCGCGGGCACATCCGCCAATGCCCGCGTGCCGTTATAAAGACCGCCGGGTTCGGACGCCTTGTCGTCGCGCGGGATCACGCCCTGTGAAAGGACCGTGTTTCCGTCCTGCCCGTTGCGCCAGCTTCCTGCCAACGCATAGCTACGCTTTCCGGCGTTTTCCAGATAACTGACCCGCGCCTTGCCGTCACTGGGACACTCGAAAATAGGTCCGCCCTTGCCGACGACAGCGAAGCCCGAACCAGACACCGTCCCTGCCTGGCCGTTTTTGATATAAGGATTGACGACGTTGTCCCACGTAGCCGAGCCGTTATAGTTGACGGCAGCGTAGGGGTCTGTGGGATCTGCGAAAAAGCTGGCGCGGGGGAATGTTTCGTCATAATCCTGCACGTACTGCATCATCCCGAGTCCGATCTGCTTCATATTCGACAGGCAGGCGGTCTGGCGTGCCTTCCCGCGAGCCTGGGCAAAAACAGGAAAGAGAATAGCAGCCAGGATAGCGATGATTGCGATGACGACAAGTAGTTCGATCAGGGTAAATCCACGTCGGTTCATTTTAAGTCTCCATTGTTAGGCAGTTTTGCTCTCTGCCAAGAGTTAGTTTGGCTCAACCTTTGATGATCTCTCAACTTAGAGTGATCCCCTACCGCGCCCGAGCACGGGAGGTTTTACGTCTCATTCTACGCGCAACTGTTACAACCGAGTTCCATACATTGTTTCATACAGAATCGGTTTCTTTCATGAAACTGCATCACTTTTCCACTATTTATGTAGATGATCTTCGGGAAGGGCCACATGATTCGCGCACGATTAGTGATACCGGCAGAGTGTGGCAGATCGGGGGTAGCATTTCCTCGCCGCTCGCGTTCGTTCTGAGTCGCAACACGATCCGTTCCCACAACCGGCGCACCGCGTACCGCCCCATCAGCTCTTTATTGACATGCACCGTGGTTAGTGCAGGTGCAACGTGAGAGGCAAACTCGATGTCATCGAAACCAACCACACTCACGTCCTGCGGGACCTGCAAACCGATTTCGGAGCACAGCCGCAAAACCATCAGCGCGTTGTGATCGTTCGCGGCGACAATTGCCGTCGGGCGATCGTCCGAGCGGAGCAAGACACGAAGTTCGGCGGTCAATAGTTCGACGTTCTCAGATTCCCCGATCACCCACGCACGGTTCGGCATGATCCCTGCCGAGAACATCGCGCTAAGGAATCCATTCTTTCGATACTCGAACGTCCCCATTGGCAAACCGCCCAGGAAAAAACCGATCTTGCGGTGCCCCAGTCCGACCAGATGGCGGGTCGCCGCATAAGCACCGCCGAAACTGTCCGAAATAACACTTTCGAAACGGCAGTTCCCATGATGGTTGTCCACGAGGACAACCTCCTGCATATGATCACTAAATGCCGACA
>JACMMA010000637.1 GCA_014379275.1 Armatimonadota bacterium
AGGCTCGGATCTAAAGAAGCTGCTCGGTTACACGCGCCCGGCGACATCAAAAACCCTGCGCTATGTGGCCAAAGAAACACCGCGCACGGACGGGAGCGGCAAAACCGACTGGGCACTCGTGGACGCCACACTGAATGGGGCTCCGATAGAGGATGATAAAGTCTATAAGGGCGCGGCATCTTCCTATTACTTCGGTGGAGAAGTTAAAAAATACGCGACAAACCCGGTGGACACGAAAATCATGCGCCTCGATCTGCTGGCCAAATATATCAAGAAAAACTCACCTATCTCGCCGACGCCAGACGGCCGAATCAAGATTGAATAATAAGAGCCAGGAGTCCATCTGTCCCTGATGCCGGGGGTTCCCGGCTTGCCTCACTTACCAATGCAGAAACGGGAGAAGATGCCCGCGATGATGTCCTCGCGGGCGGTCTGCCCGGTAATCTCGCCGAGCGCGGCAATCGCGGCGTGCGCATCTACAGCGATTAGCTCGGCGGGCATCCCGTCCCGGAGTGTGCTCAGTGCCATGCCGAGCGACGCGGTAGCGCGGCGGAGAGCGTCGGAATGACGGGCGGAAGTGACGAGCGGGGCGTTCGTGTCAACAGTCTCTTTGTTTGTCAGGTGTGAAAGGAGCGCGGTGGAAAGCTCCGGAAGCCCTGCGCCGGTTCGTGCCGCGACGGCGACGATGGGGGCTTCGGGCAGAGCATCCTGGGCGTCCTGAACAACCCCGCTCGCATCGCGCAGGTCCGCTTTATTCACGGCAACCACCACGGCGCGTCCGGCGAGCGATTGTAGGAATTCCCTATCGTCCTGGGTGATGCCTGCGGTGCCATCCAGAACGGCGATGATGACGTCGGCATCCAGGACAGCGGCTCGCGCCCGGTCGACGCCGATTCTTTCCACGGCGTCGCCTGTTTCCCGGATTCCTGCCGTGTCCAGCGCGCGAACGGGAATCCCGCCGATGTTCAGCGACTCTTCCACCACATCGCGCGTGGTCCCCGCGACCGGCGAAACGATGGCACGGTCGCGTCCGGCGAGCGCGTTGAGTAGGGATGATTTCCCGACATTGGGGCGACCGGCAAGGACCAGCGTCACGCCATTCGAGAGTCGTTCGCCATACGCGGCGGTAGACAGAAGGCGTACCGCAATCGCATGGGCGCGGCTCAGCGCGTCCTCGACAACGGCGGTCGCGTCCGGGTCCGTGAGCAATTCGCCGACATCTTCGGGAAAGTCAATGCTTGCCTCGATGCGGGCAAGGGCATCCCCGATGGCGGTTGTCGCCTGGGTGACCGCTTGTGATAATGCGCCGGAAAGTTGGCGGCGGGCGGCGCGCTGTGCGGTCACTGTCTGCGCCGAGATGAGCGAAGCAACCGCTTCGGCCTGGGCAAGATCCAGTTTGCCGTTGACGAAAGCCCGTTCGGAAAACTCGCCGGGACGCGCCATTCTTGCCCCGGCAGACAACGCCGCGTGAAGCACACGGGACAGGGTTACGCTCCCGCCATGCCCCTGGAGTTCGACAACATTTTCGCCGGTGAACGAGTTCGGTGATTGAAACACGGCGACCAAACCGTCGTCAATGATTTCGCCCGAGTCCCTTTCAACAACTTCCATCCGCCGCAGTGTCGCGTGAGGTTGAAGGGAAATCCGCACTTTCGTGCGCACGATGCGTTCGCCGATCGTGAACGCCTCGGGACCCGAAATGCGCACGACGCCGACGCCCGCCGG
>JACMMA010000638.1 GCA_014379275.1 Armatimonadota bacterium
CCGAACGCGAACAGCGCCGCCAAAGGCGCCCCCAGCAAAAACGGTTTGAGCGTGTACTGCCGGTCCGCCGCAAGCGAAGCGTCACCAACTTTATGTCGGGCAAGCAATGCGATGAGTAGTACCGGCACGAGCGAAAGCAGGTAACGGTCGAAGATCGCCCCGCTGGCAAACCACGGCAACGGCAGTATGATCTGTGCGAGCGCGCCGCCGAGCAGTACATTCGCGGGGAAGGTGCGTTTCTTGTTGGTGATCAAAAGACACCATACCAGCATCCCTATTCCCACGGCGCCCAGAATGTTCAGCAGTGTGCCGACAAATTCCGGCATCATCCACGGGCGCAATGGATACCCGGCAGGACCCCCGACCATGACGCCCTGATTGGTGGCGTATTGTCCGTACGCCGTGAGACGCCAGATGCCGTTCCAATACTCCTGCGAGGAACTTTGTGGCACCAAAAAGAACACGAAGGGGACTAAACCCGCCGCGAGGCACGCGGCGAAGCGTGGGGCGGGCCTGGTTTGCTCGTTCCAGGTCGCCCAGGCAATCGGAGCGGTTACTGGCAGGGCGGCGAGCCCGACAAACGCGAGAAACTTGTAGGGATGCCAGAAGAGCAGATCCGGTGCGCTGCGCGCGAACAAGGCGACAGCTTCCAGCGAGACGGTGACGCTGTATGGCTGTGCCGCAAACCATGCGGACAGCGCGACTGCTCCCAAAACGAGAGCAAGAAGGGCGGGGGCGAGGCGGCGTGAACGGTCGGCAGGGACGAGGTAGCGGAAGCCGACCGCGAACGCCACGAAAAGAGATGCCCAGAGGATTTGTCGGTTCGCCCCGGCAAGATATGCGAAAAGGACAGCGGTTATGAGTGGCGCAGGACGCAGCCGGAATTGTGCTTCGCCGTCCGGAATGTGTGCCGCCCGCACGAACGCCAGCAGTGCGCAGGTATATAAAAACGCCGAAGGAACATCACTCATAAACGTCGGGGCGCAGCCGAGGAAAACCGGGTTCAGGACCGCCAGACCCGTCACGTAAAGCGATAAGGCGCGTGGGATGCGGCAGGCGCGGGTGAGCAGGTAGGTCGCACCGGCGAGCAACGCCCCGGAAAAAACGCCGAAACCACCGAGGATCACGTGCGAAAATCCGAACAGCTTGATGAGAACCCCGCCGACAAGGATGTGCGGTAACAGGATCGGGTTTCCCCAGCCGTTGTAGACTATCTTGCCGGTCTGGGCGAACGCTTCCGCGGAACGCGCCCACGAAAAATCATCGTTCATCGGAACGTCGGTGAGAGGGCGAAGGGCCAGTAGAAGTACCGCAGTAAGCACGGCAAGAGTCACGGCTACCGCATTGTCCGGCACTGTTTTTTCTTCGGGGAAAGCCACGGTATAGATTATAGCACGGTCGGTACACCCCGTGTGCTTTGATACGGAGGACCGGCGGCCGGCACCGTTGCCAATTTCCGATAACTGCCGTACAACGAAGGGCGATAAAATCTCGTTTTTTGCTCACCCTTCTATGCCTAAAAATCCCCTTATTAAAAAAGTGATGGTCATCGGCTCCGGCCCTATCGTCATCGGGCAAGCCGCCGAGTTCGATTACGCCGGGGCGCAAGCCTGTCGCGCCCTGCGCGAAGAGGGCGTCTCTGTGGTGCTGGTCAACAGTAACCCGGCGACGATCATGACCGACGTGGAGATGGCCGACCGCGTCTACATCGAGCCGCTCACGCCCACGTTCCTGACCAAGATCATCGCCCGCGAGCGGCCGGACGGTCTGGTCCCGACGCTCGGCGGACAGACCGGTCTGAACCTCGCCACGGAACTCGCGAATCGCGGGGTTTTAGACGATTACAACGTCAAACTGCTGGGCACGCCGCTCACCGCGATCAGTCGTGCGGAGGACCGCGAACGGTTCCGGAAGCTGATGCGCGAGATCGGGGAGCCGGTGCCGGAATCATGGATCATCGAGACCGACGGCGAACTGCGTGACCTGTCGCGTCAATCGGGGTTGCCCTGGCCCCTGATTGTTCGCCCCGCGTATACCCTGGGTGGGTCCGGCGGGGGGATCGCGCATACCGTGGACGAATTGATGGAAATCGGTACGCGCGGCATGCGTTTGTCGCCGCGTAATCAGGTGATGGTCGAGCGGTGTCTGGTCGGGTGGAAGGAGATCGAGTATGAAGTGATGCGCGATGCGAACGATACGTGCATCACGATCTGCAACATGGAGAATCTGGATCCGATGGGGGTTCACACCGGCGACTCAATGGTGGTCGCGCCGTCGCAAACCCTGTCCGACAAGGAGTATCAGATGCTCCGCACGGCGAGTCTGAAAATCATCCGCGCACTCGGGATCGAGGGCGGGTGCAACGTACAGATGGCACTGGACCCCCGCTCGTTCGACTATTTCATCATCGAGGTCAACCCGCGCGTTTCGCGGTCGTCGGCTCTGGCGTCCAAGGCGACCGGGTATCCCATCGCGCGGGTCGCGGCGAAGATCGCCATCGGGATGCATCTGGATGAGATCGAGAACAAAGTCACCGGCAAAACGCTGGCGTGCTTCGAACCGGCTCTCGACTACTGCGTGGTGAAAATCCCGCGGTGGCCCTTCGATAAG
>JACMMA010000639.1 GCA_014379275.1 Armatimonadota bacterium
GCGACGAGCAAGCCTAAACAGGCGATACTTGCAGGCATAAGGTCTAGTTTATCATGGTGTGACCGGTGGGGGATTCGGCCCATCCGGAGTAAAGGGATCACGGCACAATAGGATCGCGTCAATCAGAGCGGGGCCGTCGGCGCGGATCTCTAAAACATGAGTCCCGCGTGGAATCGTCGCCGAACCGAAGTGTGTCCAAACCAGCGAGCCATCCGCGAACAGGTTACCGATCTTTTGTGGGATAGTTGCCTCATTGACCAGAGGGCGACCGTCCAGTCGTAGCGAAACCAGGGCGTTCGGCGACATCGCCACCCAAACATCGCGGGGTGCATCGTCGCTGAAGTTGACGTTGTAACGCGCCGTCGCAGGCGAATTATCGGGTCGCGTGTCCACGCGCAGGACACGCCCATTACTCGCCCCAGATTTCTCACTTGCCTCATCGAAACTATGGGCGCCGGTCGGCACTTCGGCATCCTGCCAGAAGTAGCGGCGTTGATGCGATTTTATCTGCTCTAGAAACGACAACGTTTCCCGGAGCCCGGGGTACGGATTCTCCTTCTGGTATCGGACGGAATTCAGATTCAAGGAGAGCTTGCCTGCATCCTGAGATTTCGCCGCCTTCGCCGCCTTGATAAGTGTTTCCGCCTCCAGGCGAGCTTCCGGGTAAGCCTCCTGCGGCACCGGAACGATGGGGTAGTTGAGCAAAAAAATCGGCTCCGGTCCTATTGTCAGCGACAAGACTTGCTTTTTGAGTTCTCCCTGCGCGTAGTCACTCCACGCAACACGGCTCGCGCTCTTATCACTTGTTGCGGTCTTCGGAACGTTGATGCTGATGCGGCGTTTTTCCTTCGGGTTCCAGAGATAGTAAACCAATCCCGTACCTGGCTCATCGATACCATAAGCCCTCCCGGTCGTGCCGAAGTAGTAAAATTGTCCTGCCCGGCTCGTCGGTAGCCACCAACGGGCGCCTGTGGAAAGCAATGTCGGGGACAGGTCCGGCATCTCACGGCGGGGATAGAACATAGCGGAAGGGGCCTGTTTGGCACCGACGCTATCGATGCTGGTTCTCATTCCTGTCGTGTCGAGAATGGTCGCATAATCGCGGAGCCAGTCCAACTGTTCCGGGGCGGTGGACAGATCGAACGCAGTGCGAGAAGGGGCGGCGATGCGCACCCCGCTGACAAACAATCCCTTCGCGCCGGATTCCCGTAGCCAGTCGAAACTACCGGTAAGCGAGATTTTACTATCGTAACCGATATTTTCTTTGCCGCCGCTGTTGTAGGGCGTATCGGCGGTGCCCAACACCGGGAGCCATACCGTCTTCGCAGACTCGGAGGCTTGCGCGAGCGTGTACGCCGCCGAGCGTGTCGCCAGATCCGAACCGCGACCGTAGGCGACGATACCCAGACCGTCGAAGCCGTGCGTCGCGGGGAGCGCGGCAAACAGTTCGTTCCAACCACCGCCGTTGCCGTTGCGATACACCACGGGGACATCCGCGACGGTCCGTTTCAGTGTCACCGCAAGATCGTTCATGTAGCCGCGCACCGACTCCGCCTTGAACGCGGCAAGGTCCGACCAGAACGCCGACCGTACCGGCTCCGCGCGTAATCGCTCTTTCGTACCGGTGTTATAGAAATGAGAGACGCCTTTGCCGCCACTCCAAAGAGGGAGTAATTTCGCCGTATCCTCGAAGGAAGCTATCGCGGGATCCATAATGCCCCACGACGAAATGATATTCGGCAGACTGCGGTACTTCTTCCCCAGGTACGCCGCCCATTCGCTACGAAAAGCGTCCGATGAGGGGATGAAGCGAGCGAACGTGTCGGTCAGCGCCGTATTCGTGGGAAGCGGGTCACATAGGAAGCGAAAGCCTTTCCCGAAGCGAACGCCCGAGAACGCCGTGATTACATTGTCGCGATACGCGTCGAAGCCTTCCCACAGGTTACGCATCCCGATTTCGTTGCCCGCTACCGCGTTTCCCGGTGAATAGACACGCTCCGGAACAAGCAGAACCACCGTCTGACGTGACGGATCGTTCAGTGCGGAATCACTATCGGCCTTGGCAGCAACGCGTAATGTGTCTCCTTCGACTGTGGCTTCGCCTTGCTCCCGAATATCACTCCCGCTCGTCCCCACCGTAAAATACACCCCGGAGACGGAATCGGGGACCGTAAATCGCAGATCGCCGCCGCCGGGAGGCACGACCTGGCGGAAAGCACCGGGACGGACGACGTAACCGATCAACGGTTCGCGGGGACCATCGTTCAGGGAAACGCCGTAGGTGAAACCGTTCTCGTCCAGATAATCCACCAGGCGCTGTATATTTTCGCGCTTGACCGTGGTGATGCCGCCTTGCGCCGGCTGGACATAGATATCCATCACCCCGTGTGTCTTCAACAGATTTAGCGCGGCGACATCGCTCTCGTAGTCGGCTTCCGTCGCGGCAGCGGCCCACGACTTCGCCTGGAACATCCCACCGACCGGAACGAAAGGCTTGTCATCCCAGATAAGCGTGTGCGCCGTGTTGACATACCAGCGGTGCGCGGTGCCGTCTTTGTCTTTGTAGGCACCCTGCGAGCGGACAGTGAACTGGGCGTTCGCGGGGCTCATGGAAAGCGCGGCGAGTAAAAAAGCGGTCAGGAAAAGGCGTTTTAGCATAAGAATGGAGCGAAGTCTCGATGCCTCCGGGCGGCACCGAATTATACCGTCTATGACTCCTTGACGCCGCCGCCGCCTTCACGTTATCCTTAGGCATCATTTTCGCGAAAGCAAACGAAAGGAAATGCGGCAAGCGGGCGGCTTGTCCGGTAGTTCAACGATGGAACGTTTTCTGGCACTGGATATGGGCGCGGAATCGGGGCGCGGTGTAGTCGGCACCGTGGATGCGCATCACGAGACCGTTTCACTCGAAGAGGTGCACCGATTCCCGACCGGCGCGATCCGACTGGGTAACGCGCTACACTGGGATTTGCCGCGCATCGTTTCCGAAATGGGCACCATCATCGGAAAAGCAAGCGAAGAGGGAAAACTCTCCGCAATCGGCACCGATACGTGGGGGGTAGACTACGGACTTTTAGATAAAGCGGGCAATCTTGTCGGGCTGCCGCTCCATTACCGGGACCGCCGTCATAACGTGGAGCAGATCGACCGCGTCTACGCCAAAGTTCCTCGGGAAACGGTCTTCGCCCGCAGTGGCCTGCAAACCATGCCGATCAACACGCTGTTCCAACTCGCCGCCGCCGCAGAACGAACCCCGCGACTACTGGACGCCGCCGACACGCTTCTGATGATTCCCGACCTGCTCCACTTCTACCTGACGGGAGCCGCGCAGAGCGAGTACACGATCGCGACAACGTCTCAGATGTACGACTCGGTGGCGGGGGGGTGGGCAACGGAGCTTTTGGAACCACTCGGGATTCCGGCGCGGATTCTTCCGAACGTGGTAAACGACGGGACGCGGTACGGGACACTACTTTCGCATTTCGGCGCGGGAGACATTCCGGTGGTCGCCCCGGGCGGACACGACACCGCATGCGCCGTCGCCGCCGTTCCCGCCGACGAGGGCGACGGCTGGGCCTACCTTTCGTCGGGTACGTGGTCGCTTCTGGGTGTCGAAGTACCGAAACCGATTCTAACCGCGGAAGCGTTCGCGGCGAATGTCACC
>JACMMA010000640.1 GCA_014379275.1 Armatimonadota bacterium
ATCCAGAAGCGGCATTACCAGCTCTTTGAGCGGCACGGTAACGTTGACGCCGAGCAGATTCATCGCCCGAATACCGGCGACCGCCTGACCCACCTGCTCCGGCGAGACTTCGCACGCCACATACACCCCGTCGAACCCGGTTGCGGCAAACGCGGCGTTGTGCATCGCCGGCGACGCGGAATGTTTGACCGGATAGCCCCACACGGCGGCGACCCGGGTGGTGCCGGTTATCGCGTTCCGCGCCGGATTCGGCGTGCGCTCCCCCGGTTCCGTCACTTCAACACCTCGATCTTGTATCGCCCCATGTCGTCGGCGACGCGGTACAGGTCGGTGATCTCGCCCTGGGCTAGTTTGATATGTGTCGCGTCGGCGAAAGGGCGTCCCCAGGTTGGTTCCAATGCCACCCAGCCGTTTTTCGGGCCGACCCAGACTTCGGGCCACGCGTGATAAACGAACGCGCCGTCTACAAGAACGACGCCGACACAAACCCGCGTCGGGATCCCGGCGTTTCGGGCGATCGCGGTAAAGAACGTGGTGTACTCGCGGCATACGCCGCGCCGGTCTTTGTTGATGTCCGAAGCGGTGCGAAGAACCGCGATGGAGGAATCCGAAACGATGGTGCGGTGTACGAAGTCGGCGATCCTGGCGGACGCTTTCGCGAGGTCTGTTTCGCCGTCCGTGGCGTCCTTTGCCAGCACAGCGAACGCCGGGTCATCGGAGGAGACATAATCACTCGGCGACAGGAAAGGGCGTAGATCCGCGGGGGCGTCGCCCGTCCTGGCGAATCGGGGCATACCCGCAGCGGATGGGAGCGGCTTCGCCGTCACCGCGAGGGTCGCTATGCGGTCATTTCCCGTCCCCGCGATCGTGATTCCCTGACGGTTGTCGGACACCGGCAACTCGCCAGTGCTCCCCCGCAACTTATAGCGGATGCTGCTTGCCGTCCGCGGGTTCTTCACCGGCTCGCCCGTCGGGGTGATGCCGACCACGATCGCTAAATCGCCGCGCTGGGAAATCTCCTCCGCGGATGGTAGCCGGAGCGCAATGTTCTTCGGCTCTTTACGCGCCTCCATACCGAGCGCGAATCGGAGTAAAAGCGTTTCGCCTTCGGGGGTAACAAACATCGTCACGGTGCCCATCTCCGACCGATCCTGGACGACGAATAATTCCGCCGATTTCGCGCCCGCGATGACGACCGACTCTTTGCGCAACACCGACACTTTCTCGTCCGCGAGACGCAGGGTTTCGGCGACGAAGGTTTTGCCTCCGATCTCCATCCCGACCTTCGGCACGAACGATTCCGCGCCGCTCGACGGATCGGAAAGAAACGATTCGCCCGGCTTCAGCGTAAGTGTGCCGGATTTTTTGCTTCCCTGGATATCCGCGACGTAAGAAACGGTGCGATCCGCATAGGTTGCGGACACGGTGGTGACACGCCCCGCCGCCTCGCTCCGTGCCTGTGTAGCAAGCGGTGCGCCCGTCTTCGGATCGTTGTAGGACACCGTTTTCGAGACGGTCTTCGCCACGTTGCCCAGCACCGAGATCGAGATTTGCGTTTCGTTTTCGGTACAAACTGCCGGTTTCCCCGCATACACCGCGCCCGTGTCTTTACGGACGTGCATGTACCCGACTTTGCCGCTCGGCAAGTATATGCCGAAATACTCCTCCTCGACCGCCCCCCAGGCAAGGCAGGGCAAGGAGAGGAGAAAGGTGGCGAGCACCAGAAGGCGGCTCATCGTGGAAAGAAAATCGGATGATTTCGTCATAGGGTGTGTGAATTCTCTAGCATACGAAAACGGGTTCATGCCTACCGAATCTGTCCTGACTGCCGAAGTCAGAACTGTTGACAGTATACAGCGTCACCAACCCAGAGCCCACGCCCCGCATCCTATCGCCGCGCCGCCGAGTAGCAACAACACCGGCGATAATTTGGTTCGTGCCGCGAGAAAAGCGGCTCCTACGGCGATCCCTGCGAACGCCCACGAGGAGATCGTGTGGCGGGCGATGCTCCATACGGTCGCCGCGAGCAATCCGACGATCGCCGGGGTCGCGCCCGTACTGAACGCCGACACCCAGCGGTTATCCGCCAGTTTGCCGAGACCTGCGGACGCGCTAGCGGCGAGGATCACCGGCGCCAGAAACATCCCGAGCGTCGCCGCGACCGCGCCGGGGAAACCGGCGGCTTGATAACCGATAAAGGTGGCGGTGGTGGTAACGGGGCCGGGTACCATATACCCGAAACCCACACCCGAGATAAACGCGGTGGGGGATAGCCAGCCCTGTTGACGGACCGTGATCTGCTCCATCAGCGGCAGCACCGCCCCGCCGCCGCCGAACGCCAGCAGACTGATCGTGGTGAACTGCCAGAAAATCGTCAGCAGGATCGAGATGTCAGGGCTCACGATGCCTTGTCCTCCGGGGATCGGGGACGCCGTGCTTCGCGCAGGATACCGAGCCCGCCCGCCGCGAGAACGAGCAAAGCCGGGTTGACATTCCATATCACGGCGGCGATGCAGACCGTGATCGCGACGACGGCACCGACGGCGTCCCGTATCGCTTTTCTTGCCTGTCCGATGGTGGCGACCAGAATAATGCCGACCACCGCGGACGTCAGCCCCCCGAGTGCGGCGGTCACGCCCTGATTTGCGGCGATCCGTCCATAGGCGGCACCGAGCGCGAGCATGGTAACGACTGAAGGGAGAAGGAACATCGCCGCCGCCGCCAGCACGCCGCGAACGCCGTTCAGTCGGTAGCCGAGATACGCCACGACCTGCACCACGACCGGACCCGGAAGCAACTTCGTGTAGGTAAATGCTTCCGTTATTTCCTCGTTGCGAAGCCAGCCGCGCCGCTCGACCAGTTCGCGGTTCAACAGGGCGAGAAGGGCGGGTTGCCCGCCGAAAGCGGTTACACCGAGTAGCAAAAACACAGACGCGATCTGAGGCGCGGTTGGGCGCGACTTCGGGGGGACTTCGGTGGCGGTGCTCATGTTTCCTTTCGGCTTCCCACCACGAACAACAGTGCCGCCGAAACGAGCAGTATGCCGCCCGCTACCAGGTACGGAGATTCCGGACGCCAGTCGAACAATATGCCGCCGAACGTCGGACCGAGCAGAAATCCCGCCGACCGTGCCCCCTGCAACAGCCCGAACATTTCCCCCTGCCGTTCCTTCGGTGTCGCCGCGCTACATAATCCGTTGATCGTCGGGTTCGTCAGTGCCGCGCCGATGGCGTAGATTGTGCTGATGGCGAACAGCGCGAACAGACTCGGTGCGAACGGGGTCAGTGATAATCCGATGGCTTGCAACACGAACGCGAAACCGAGCAGTGTTTTCGGCTCGGGGCGCAAACGGGTGGTTATCCAGCCGAGCAAAAACAACTGCCCCAGAACGCCGAGTAGCGATTCGTAACCGAATATGAAGCCGAACTCGCGCGGACCGAGACCGAGCTTTAGTCGGATCAACCGCCCGAATGTGCCCTCCAAACACGCGAGCGCGAGAAAGGCGACCGATGCGAGTATCAGTAGCGGACGCAAGCGGGGGACATCGCGAAGGAGCGAAACGCCGACGAAAGGGGACGCGGTCCGTGACACCGAGGCGAGCGGGACAACGGGCGGAACGTGCGGAACGACGAGTGCGATCCACAGTGCGCCGAGGCCGGACGCGGTTGCCGCGACCAATCCCAGCAGGTAGTTGCCCCCGAGATCCGACAGATAGCCGCCGAGTGCCGGACCGAGCATCAATCCCGCCGTGATCGCCGCCCCTACACGACCCATCGCCGCGGTGCGCTGTCCCTCGTCCCGGTTTGCATCCGCGAGGTATGCTTGCGCGGCGACCACATTCGCGGCGGCGAGTCCGGCGAGAATCCGGCTGGCAAGAATAAAAGGGACCGTGTCCGCGAACGCATAGGCGAGGAGCGATGCCGCCGAAAGAATCCCGCATATCACCAGGACCGGCTTGCGCCCGATCCGATCGCTGTACCGTCCCCAGAGCGGCGAGGCGATGATCTGAAACAGGAAGTACGACGATAACACCAGACCGATCTGCCAACCCGGTGCGCCGAACGCTTCGAGTCGCGTCTGGACATCGGGAATGACCATGCCGAAGCCGATCAGATCCAGAAAGATGGCGAACAGAAGCGGGGCTTCCCGTAGCAGTGGCGTATCGATTCGGAACATGGAGTTCATCTAACGCGGCGGTTTCGGATGGTCGGCATGCGCCCCGTCCGCGAAATGGTACGTCGCATTTTCGCCTACCTTTCCCGGAACAAAGTGAATGTCGGTCGGGAAGTGAGCAGCTGCGGAAAGATACCCCTTCTTTTGTAACTCGGAAAGCGTCAGCCACGTATCGGGCGGCAGACGGTTCTCGGCGGCATAGAGCGCCTTTGCGGTTTCGATACGCGTCAGTGCCCCCGGTATCGATCTGCGCACGTTGTCCCTGGGGGACGTGCCGCCCCGCGAGACCAATACGGCCCCGCCGACGAATAGCAGTGCGACGATTGAAATCATCAGCAATTCTGGTAGGGACAGGGATCGGCTCGGTTCGTCGTACATCGGTCGCTTCAGTATACCGTCCGTAGCGAGCACATCAGCCCGTCTCCGGTGACAAGAACGATTGCCGTTGTGCTACGATACCCGCGAAGCGACGCGACCGTGTTGAGCAAAACCGCTTCGGGAAGCGATACCGATCTGTGATAGATACACACGTTCATTTTAATGGCAAGGATTTAGGCGGCAGAGAAGTGCTGCCCGGCGTTCTGGAACGCGCCAAGTTCGCGGGCGTCCAGCGATTTGTTGTGGTCGGATATGATCTCGCGTCGTCGGAACGCGCCGTGACTCTGGCCGAGAACGATACACGGATGTGGGCGACGGTCGGTATCCACCCACACGATGCTACGAACTACTCCCCGGCGGCGGAAGAACGACTGCGCGAGTTGGCGAGGCACCCACGCATAGTCGCAATCGGCGAGATCGGACTCGACTTTTACCGGGATCTGTCCCCGCGAGACGCGCAGGAGAGCGCGTTTCGTGCACAGATTTCCCTCGCGCGAGAAACTAATCTGCCTATCGTGATTCATTGCCGCGACGCGTACCCCGAAACGTTGGCACTCCTGGAAAGCGAAGCGGACTGCATCACGGTAATCCTCCACTGCTTCGCGGGCGATGCGGGCGACGCCGAATGCGCTTTCCGCCACGGCTGGTATCTCGGTATCGGCGGGACGGTGACGTATAAAAAGAATGACGAATTGCGCGCTATCGTCCGGTCCGCATCCGAGAACCTTCTCCTTCTGGAAACCGACGCGCCCTATCTGTCCCCGGAACCGTTCCGCGGCAAATTCCCCAACGAACCCGCCCGCGTCGCGCTCGTCGCGCAACGGATCGCCGACGTCCGCGGCGAAACGAAGGATTCGGTCGTGGCTTACACGACGGAAAATGCCCGACGATGTTTCCCGCGCATGGGGTCGGATTGTTAAGCAAAGATTAAATTTACGGCGGCTGGATTAAGCCAGTATTAAATTTACGGGAACAGGGTTGACGGCGCGAAAAGAGCCGGTATACTGCCGGTGTAGCGATACACTGTGCACGACACGATCATGGCAACCCGCACCCGCACCACGTCCCGCCCCGAACCGCCGCCGATCCCGACGCGAACACAGTCGGCATGCGCCAGCCTCCGGCGGCTCGCGAGCGAACTAGGCGCGAACGCGCGATTGCCGTCGTTCCTGGAACTCCGCGCGAACCTGGGCGTCAGCGTCGTCACGCTCAATAAAGCACTGGAACGGCTCGAGGGGCAGCAAGTCTTATACCGGCGGCACGGGGTCGGGATCTTCGTTTCGCCCGAGGTTTCACGCAAGACCATCGCGCTGATGTGCAACCCCATCTTCTTTACCGCCGCCGAAGTGTCACCATTCTGGCATATTCTGGTGGAACAGGTACGCGCGTCGGTTTCCGAGGAGGGGCACCGGTTGCTATTCCAGTTCACCACCGATCCTTCGAACGGCGACCACGACGGTATTGCGCTACAGATGGAAGTGATGGAGGCAGTCAAAGCAGGGCGTATCCACGGTGTTCTCGGAATCGGTATCCCCGAGAAGATAGGGAGATGGCTGGAATCAAACGATGTGCCGACGGTGGCGTTCGCGGGCTACGGGAACTACACCGACCACGG
>JACMMA010000641.1 GCA_014379275.1 Armatimonadota bacterium
TACCGCATCGAGCGAGCCGTCAAGGGCGTCGTGTCCCTGGTTGCGTCGTCTTTTATTCCCCGAGGAAATAAACGACGACACAACCAGGAAGCCAAAAGCCTAGCACCGCTCGATCGCGCCGATTCCTGCGTCTGTCAGTGCGGCGGCGTCCTCGTCGCTGAGTCCGCTATCGGTGATCAGGAGCGAGCAGACATTGATCGGGGCGATCTGCGCGAACGCGGTCTGCCCGACTTTGCCCGAATCCGCGACCACGATCACCTCGCCCGCGTGTTCGAGCATGGCGCGTTTCACCTGCACCGCGTCGAAATCCACCGCGGTCAGTCCCGCCCCGGCGTCCACGCCGGAAACCCCGAGAAAGACGCGATCCGCACGAAGGGGTTGCAGGAAACGCACCGCGAGTGCCCCCAGGTTAGCGCGTCGGCGCGGCTGTACCTGCCCCCCGATGACGATCACCGAGATCTGCGGCGCGGAATCCATCAGTAATACCGCGGTCGGCAGGTTGTTCGTTACCACCGTAATGTCGCGCACCTTCATCTCGGCAAGGGCGCGGGCGATCTCATGTGTCGTAGTCCCGGCATCGAGTATGACCGTTTCGCCGGAACGGACATGCGTGGCGGCGGCGCGCCCGATCCGCCGCTTCTCGTCGTGCCGTGCCGCCTCACGTTCGTCGAACGGCGGCTCGTACAGTGAGGTTTCCAGCGGCAGCGCCCCGCCGTGGGTACGTCGAAGCATCCGCCGCACCTCCAGTGCGGCGAGGTCGGCACGGACCGTGGGCGCGGAAACGCCGAACGCTTCGACGAGTTCTTCCACTGTCACTTTTCCGCGCTCGCGGAGCCGCTCGATAATGCGTTGTTGCCGTTCCTCGACGAACATAATGCTGTGTTGTTATCCTTGAATGAACGAAGGGCCGACGACAATGGTGCGGGCGGATGAATTGCAAGGCGACTTTGCTACCTATCGGTTTATCGTTTTTTCGCCAGTTATGCTACCATCAAAGGATGTTGACGCCGGACCAACCGATTTCCGATAAAAAGAAACAGTACCGAATCGCCGATAAATCGCGCGACACGACGTATAGAAGACGGTACGCCGGGCTTATCGGGGATGTACACGGACAGGCACGGACCCTGGAAACCGTGCTACTGTTTCTGCAAACGCTCGCTCTCGACGTATTGATTTGTACCGGTGATCTACCGATAAAAGGGTATACGCAGTCGCCAGAAACGGTACAAACCGCGAACGAATGTGCCCGACTTCTGCAGAGCGTGGACGTTCAGGTGGTACGCGGCAACCACGACCGAAATTTTGTCGAGAACGCCGCGGACCCCTTGCTCGCGGCGATGTTCCGCGAGGAGTGGGACGCCAGTCGGGAGGCCGTCGCTTTCGCGAAGTCGCTGCCGAAAACACGGCGGTTCGAAACGCCGCGCGGTGACTTACTTCTGTGCCACGGTTTCGGGGAGGATGATATGGCGGGCATCTATCCCGGCGGCGAGGATGCGCCGATCGCCGAGGCATTGAAACGCGCGGGGGCGGTGACCGGCGGGATACGCTATCTAGTCGCAGGGCATACGCACCGCCGCCTGTGCCGCACCGTGGCGGGAGTGACCATCATCAACCCCGGCGCGCTGATCGGCGACAAGGAATCACCCGGCTTCGCGACGGCGGACCTCGAAACCGGCGCGGTCACGTTTTACACCGTGGAACGGGGCGGCGATATTGTCGCGCTTTGATTGCACCGCGGGTCGAAACCCACGATACAACGGCGGGATCTGATAGGCTCATGAACGAATCCGAACCGAAACTGTTGAACCGCATCGGCGTTATCGGCGACCCGCACGCGGAGGACGGACGTCTCGCGGAGGCGATACGCTTTTTGCAGAGCGATGGCGTGGATGCCTTGTTTTGTACTGGCGATGCCGTCACGGGGAAAGGCGACGCGAACCGGTGTTGCCATCTGCTGGAGGAAAACCAGGTGCACACCGTGCGCGGCAACCACGACCGATGGTTTTTCACGGACGCATACGCAGACATGCTTCCCGACACCACGCCGTCTGAGGCGTTAGACCTACGTGCCCGCGCCTTTTTACAGACGCTGCCGCAAACGCTTCCGTTCGAGACGGTTCGCGGACCGCTTCAACTCGCGCACGGAACGGATATAGACGACATGCTCGCGGTATACCCTGGCGACGGCAGATGGGTTTTAGAAGCGAACTGGAAATTACAACGGCTCTACGCCGAGCGACGCTACCGGATTCTTGTCGGCGGGCACACACACGCCCGCATGGTCCGAGCCTTCGACCATCTCACGCTGCTGAATCCCGGCACCCTGCGCCGTGACCAGAGCCCCGGCTTCCTCGTCGCCGATTTCGCCGCCGGAGTCGCCGTGTTCTACGATTTCGATAATGCCGGTGTCGTTTCGCCCGGCGAGACTGTGCCACTACCAAAACCACCGGAGGAATTGCCATGAAACGAATCGTTATCGCCTTCGTCGCGGGCGCGTTATGTACGCTCGCCCTCGTCGCCCCGCGGCCCGTCGCGCAGGCGCAGTCGCAGAGTGAAATGAACCAGATGGAGGCGAAAAACTACGCGAAAGCCGACGCCGAACTGAACCGTGTATACGCGAAATTGACCAAAAAGCTGGACAAAGAAGGCATCGCGAAACTGAAACGGGCGCAACGGGCATGGATCGCGTACCGCGACACGGAGATGGAACTCGCCGCGGACATGGCGCGTGGCGGCTCGATGATGCCGATGCTGTCCTCCGGTGCCGGAGCGCAACTGACCAAAGACCGGACCAAGTACCTGAACCAGTATCTCGAACAGTTCGAAGAACGGTGAGGTCCCGCGGCGGCGGGTGAGGTTCCCGGTCTAGTTGTTCTCGTCGTCCTGGATGGAGAACATATAGCGCACGCCCCTGGAGTTGGTCTTCGCCAGATGCTCCAGTTTGTATGCCTTCGCGTGCCCGTCGCACCAGAGGACGTTGGTCGTGCCTTGATGCCGTTCGCCGATGTTGCGCATCACGCGGTAGCCCTCGGGACCTCTGGTGATCGGCGGGTTGCTCGCCGAATTCGCCCACTCGATCTCGTAATTGTTAAAGAGTCCCGTGTTCGCGGTTTCCATCACCCAGATCGTCTGCGCGGGAACGACAACGGCGGCGACGGACTGTTCATACGGCGGGGCGGCGTTATCCGTGCCCGCCCAGTACGCCGCGTTCATTGCGTAGGAGCCGTAGTTCGTGCCGCTCTGGAATTTGTACGGCTTGTTGCTGTCGTCGCTCGGGCAAGTGAACACCTTCTCGCTTTTTACGTAAGCCGCCAGCCCGTCTAACCATTTGTAGCGCGTCGCGTTGCTCGGACCGTTTCCGCCGTACCAGGCGCGTGGGAATGTTTCGTCGAAATCTTGCAAGTATTGCAGCATTCCCAGGCCGATCTGTTTCTGGTTGGACAGGCACGATGTTTGCCGCGCTTTTTCGCGAGCCTGGGCAAAAACAGGAAACAATATCGCAGTGAGAATGGTGATTATCGCTATTACCACGAGTAGTTCGATGAGCGTAAATCCGGAAAGTTTTCTGCCGCTGATGTGAGTGTTGGTATTCATGATTCTCTGTCCCTTGGTTTTGTATTTGAAACCATGAGCAATAAATCTCGCCGGTTTCGTTGCTGACATTATAAATGCAACTGTGCGGCCAGGCTGTGACCGGCATCACAGACGAATGTGAGGGGTGTCACTGGAGCGGAGAAGCGGAACTCTTCAGAGTCCGCTGAGCACCGGACCATCGACACGCGATAAAGAAGGCGA
>JACMMA010000642.1 GCA_014379275.1 Armatimonadota bacterium
CCGAAGCCGCGAAAGCTGCCACGATAATTCGCCCCAGTAGCCGGGGCGGAGCCGAACGCATCCCCCTCAATTCCCCAACCGTCGAAAGCACTCTTTTCAAAGTCCGCGAAGGACTGGGTCGGTACTTGTGCGGGAATCGTGGTCAAGGACAGCCCGAACACGACTAACAATAGCAAGACAGATGATAACACGGCGCGGAGCAAGGGCATGATGTGGTTGGCTTTCAGTTGACTTGAATATTCAATTAGCTAAAATTAACCCTACTTCCTTTGTTCTCTGCTGAATCGTGGTGCTACTGATGGTTCGCGTTTTTCTTTGTCCTGCCCGGACAAAGAAAAGTAACGGGACGGCTACACAGACGCTACTCTTCTGGCGCATAGAAAGCGGAGCGGATTAATTCGCACGTACTGAATTCTTGTCCCCGTGACACAGTCAGGCGGACGGCGACGATGTCGAAGCGTAAAGCGACCTCGGCGGAATCTTCTAAGAACCCGTTGCGCAGAGCGTAGGCGATAGCGAGCCGTGCGATCTGCGCTTGCTTAGCCAAACTGACAGCTTCGGCGGGCGATTCGGTATGAGTTTCCGGCGTTACCGTGCGCGTTTTCACCTCCACAAAGCACAGCGTCTCGCCGTCCCAGGCTACGATGTCCAGTTCCCCACCTAACCCGTCGCGCTTCGACCCCAGACGGACGTTGGTGTCAACGATCCGGTAGCCGTGTCGCGACTCTAAAAAGGCGACCGCCAACGCTTCCCCTGCGTCACCGGTCGCCTTTCGTGTCGTCATCGCTTGTTGTTAACTTGCCTTTTCCAACTCCAGAATATAAGCGGCGAGTGCGGCACGGAAGAAGCGCCCTCCCCCCGGTGGGGGAGTGGTTTGCAGTGCTTTCAACTCCGGCAACAACTCTTTATTGCCCAGTGCCGCGATGCCACGGGCGGCAGCCAGTACCAGCGTCACATCTTTCTCTTTGAGTGCAGAAAGTAGAATCCCCTGCGCGTTTTTGTCGTCTTTCTGTGACACCGAGCCGATCGTTCCGATGCCCACGGCGCGAAGTTCCACCGGGTTGTTCGGCTCGATAAATCCCATCGCGAGACGACTCGCCGTCTCGGGGTCGGACTTGGCGAGAAGGGGCAAAGCGACCTCGCGTACCTGTTCGCGCAAGGATGGCATCGCCGCCGCTTTCGCGACCACATCGGCGTTCCCCTTCGGGTCCCAGGCGGCAAGCGCACGCAACGCAGCAGTAATGGCACGATACGGCGCCGTGTTGTTTATCACGGCACGTAGCGCGCGTGTGTCGTCCTCGGTCGGGGTCAACTTGCCAAGGGCTTCCACCGCTTGCGCCCGGCGGGCGAAGTCGGGGTGGGTCAATTGCTCCCGCCAGAAGGGACGCAGACTTTCGCGCTTCAGTGCCCCTAAGTTCGTGACGCTTTCGAACGCCGGGAAGCGCGAACCGTCGGCGCGCAGGGTGGTAACTACCGCGTCTATCGTTGCATCCGGAAGGTTGCCTTTATTCACCGCGAGGAGCCGTTCGAGTGCCGCCTGTCGGTCCGGCGCACTGGGGGCGTACTGCATCACGGCAAGGTACTCAGCCTCGGTCGAGTAGGGTTCTTTGGCGATCTCGCGCAGAAAATCGCGGTCCACATCGAAGAGCACGACATCCGGCTTGACCGGCGCGGGAACACGGAACGTGTTCTCCGGGGCGTCCAGTGTGACCGGCACACGCGTCAGTTTTCCGCCAACGACAACGCCGATTTTCGTGTCCACGTCATAGATCGGCGTTCCGCTCTTGGTGTCCTGCGTTTGCTTGACAGAAACCACCACTTCCTTTGCCGCTTCGTCATAGGAGTACGACCAATCCAGAACCGGATGGCCCGGCTTGTAAATCCACTGATCGAAGAACGGTTGCACATTTACGCCGCTCGCCTCGGTCATCGCTTTTATCAGGTCTTGCGTTTCAACGGGGCGGTGCCGGTTCACGGTGAGGTAACGTTTGATACCGGCGAAGAACGCCTCGTCGCCTAATTTACGGCGCAATGTGTGCAAGACGACGCCGCCCTTCGGATAAGCGTGGCTGTCGAACATATTATCCGGGTCGGCGTAGAAATTAGTGGAGATCGGTCGCTTGTAGCGCCGTGACTCGGCAACGTAGCTATCCTTGTTGCCATCCATTTCGTAATCGTAAGCGTTCTTGCCACGGCTATGCTCGAAATATAGGGCCTGGAAAAACGTCGCGAAGGACTCGTTCAGCCAGGTGTCCCCCCACGTTTTACACGTCACCAGATCACCAAACCACTGATGCGCTAATTCGTGCGCGTTGAGGCTCGCCATGTTACGGAACCCGGAACGGGCATCTGTCAGACTGCGCTCCCCCAGCGTAGTCGACGAGATATTCTCCATGCCGCCGCCGAATTCATACATCGCGTTTTGCGAGTATTTGGGCCACGGGTATTTAACGCCGGTCACCTTGCTGAAAAATGTCATCATGTCGGACGTATCGCTAAATGAATCCGGGATGAGTGCCTTCCTCCCGCGCGGCACGACATACAGGAGCGGTACATCCTCCCACTGCGCGGTCTGCATATCGAGCGGACCGGCGACCAGTGACAGCAAGTAGGTAGCATGCGGTTGTGGCATCCGCCAGGTGACGGTGCGCATTTTCCCGCCTTTAACCGGCACGTCGCTGATCAGAGTGCCGTTGCCGACGACGTTCCATTCGGCAGGAACCGTGGTGACGGTTTCCGTGGTCGCGAAATCGTTGGGGTAGTCCCAGGTCACCGCCCAATCCCGGTTGAAATCCGACTCCCCCTGCGTCCAAAATCCGACGCGCGTCGGGTTGGAGGGCGAACCGGAAAGCCAGTGGAAGCCCCCGCTGCCCGAGCCGAACGTCCCACCCTGCTTGCTCCCCGATGTATAGGTGATTTCCGCGAGCACCGGCTTCCCCGAAACGAGCGGCGCGGATGACTGTACATGCACGAACTCACCGTCTACTCTGAACTCTGTCGGCTTCCCATTGAGCGTACAGGCGGAAACAATCACGCTCTCACCCCGATGGAATCGTAATTCCCGCAGGCCGGAGCGGAGCGGAGAAACCGTGTTCTGCGTGCGACCGTAGATGACGCGGTTGGGATAATCCACGCGGGTGATGACACGCACGTTTTGCAGGTCGTAATCCCGATCCGGGGCGTACTGCACCTTGGCGGCGGGTGCCGCGAACGGATTGGTCTGCGCCCATGCCGTCACGCTGAGGGTCGTTGCGAGTAAAGCGGCGGCGGTGATTCGGTTGGAAATTTGGGAAAATAACGAAACGGGGTGGTTGGAAAACATGGACAACATTCTATCGTAGTTATAACGAAAACCTATAGTAAAACGCACAAACACTACGGACGATTTTTCTCATTCCCGCTCTCGATCTGTGCGGCAAGAGCGAACATACCGATCAAGCCGGTCAACACGAAGCCGAAGAAGAAGCCGAAGTAGAAAGGAGCGGTCAAAATCGTCCCGAGATAGCCGCATAGGCCGCCGAAAGCGAGGGACAGTATGGTAATGATCAGGACTCGTTTGCCAATGCTCATGGTGTAGGTGCGGATTCTGTTCCGCCAACTTTAGTACCAGCTCCCATCATGACAAGTTCCGTTCTCGCCTTTTCTTGCCACGGTTCGCGCCCCTGGCC
>JACMMA010000643.1 GCA_014379275.1 Armatimonadota bacterium
CCCCGGATGGACTACGGGGCGATTAACGCTGCACCGGCGGCGGCGCTGGGGGAGGGGACCGGGGTCGGCTTAAACAGGTCCGTTTTCTTGGCGAGCAGAACGCCCAGTAATGCCACCACCAGGATGATTCCGACAACGGTGATGGGAAGGAATCCTAACCGATCCGGCTGATAGTCGGCGCGGTCGAAGTGCATGTACGCGTCTTCAAAACGTTCGGTCGCGTTCCGCAACGAGGCATCATTTCCGGTCGTGCCGCGGCCTTCTATGCTCGCTTCCACCACCAGAAGAGTACCGAGTGTTTTCGCCTTATTGACAGCGTGACCGGAAACCATACGGTCCATTTTGGTTTCGATTTCCTCAGGACGCCACGCCACTTTCAGCGAAACGCTTTGTACCCCGAATGCCACCGTGCCGACGACATGCTGGCCGGGAACCACCGCGGTCAAGTCGCCCAGTTTTTTCAGCGTCAGTTTCGTCTTGCGAACCGCATCCTCTATGTCGTCGGACACCCAGAACTCGTGCGTTGAAGTTTGCGTCATTTCCGGCTTCCCTTCTGTCGTCGACCGGTGTTGCTTCACTTCGACCCGGTGACGTTTACGTGATGTAAGGTTATTCCCTTAGACACTCGATTAATTGTACTTGTCACAGGATATAGTATGCTTTTCAACCTGTCAACCGGTGAGTTGATTAACTGGCTCGTGGTGTAGAAAGGCGTGATACCGGGCAATCACCGAATCGATGTGGTTTTCCGCGCCGCTGTCTCCCTCGATTCGCCCTTTTGCCATCCAGACGACCCGAGACGCGACGCGCCGGACGGCTGCCATGTCGTGCGAAACGAAAACGATGGTCCGCCCTTCGCGCTGAAAGTCGGCGATCCGCGCGTAGCACTTTTCCTGGAACGCCTCGTCGCCCACGGCTAAGGTTTCGTCTATCAGGATGATCTCTGGGTCGGTATGCACCGCGACCGCGAAGCCGAGGCGCACATACATCCCGGAGGAATAGGTGCGCACCGGGGCGTCGTAATAGATTTCGTCGTCGAAATCGGCGAACGCTCGGATCTCCGGAAGTCGCTCCTGCATCTGTGCCCGGGTCAGCCCGAGGATCGAGCCGTTGAAGAAGATGTTCTGGGTGCCGGTCAGGTCGGGATGGAACCCCGCGCCGACTTCGAGGAGCGGGGCGAGCCGGGGACGTTCCGTGTCCGCGCTGGCGGGAAAGGTGACGGTGCCCGTGTCCGGTTTCATGACGCGGGCGAGGATGGAAAGCAGGGTGGATTTCCCCGAACCGTTCCCGCCGATCAGCGCGACCGTTTCGCCCGGCGCGACGGATAACGAAACGTCGCCCAGCCCAACTTTCGGTACCGTCTGGGAACGAATGCCCTGGAAAAAAGCTCCCACCTGTCCCTTCAGTCCGGCATACGCTGCTTTGCGCACATGAAAGGTTTTGCTGACATTTTTAACTTCGATAGCAAGCGACATTGATGCATTTTATCAGACGGTCGCGTTTTTTCTCCCCCCGCCCCTCCGGGGAGCACTCCCCGTGGGGGCAGCCGGGAGGACAAAGAGACGACAAACTAAGAAGGAAACCCGCCTCATATTGGCGAACTAAACGCCGCAGGAGCAGTCACCGATCTATGGCATACACCGCGGAAATCAACCGAAGCAAGCCCACCGCCTTTTTCTTTCTTATCGACCAGTCCGGGTCCATGGACGACCCGTGGGGTGTCGACTCCGGCAAGCGCAAGTGCGACGCCGTTTCCGACGCCATCAACCGCCTTCTTTCCACGCTCGTTCTGCGGTGCGCGAAGGGCGAGGACGTGCGTGACTACTTCCAGATCGGCGTCGTCGGCTATGGCGGCGCAATCCGCTCCGGATTTTCCGGGCGACTCGCCAACCGGCAGTTCGTCCCGATCTCCGAGGTCGCCGACAACCCGCTCCGCGTCGAGCAGCGTGTACGCAAGGTGGACGACGGCGTCGGTGGTCTGGTGGAGACGGCGGTGCGGTTCCCGGTCTGGTTCGAACCGTACGCGAACGGCAACACGCCGATGACCGCCGCCATCGAGGAAGCCCGCCGCGCCGTGCAGTCGTGGTGCGAGTTGTATCCCCTCTCCTACCCCCCGGCGATTATCAACATCTCGGACGGCGAGCCGACCGACGGCAGCCCCATCGCGGCGAGCGACCTGCTCAAACAGGTCGGCACGAACGACGGCAAGTCGCTGTTCTTCAATATTCATATCTCCGGCTCGGCCAAACGCCCGATCGAGTTTCCCGATTCGCAGGTGGGACTCCCGGATGAGTTCGCGCAACGGCTGTTCGAGATGAGTAGCGTACTCCCACCACGCCTCGTGGACGAAGCGCGGCGCGAGGGTTTCACCACCTCCGAGCGGTCGCGCGGCTTCGCGTTCAACGCCGACCTGCGCTCGCTGGTACAATTTTTGGACATCGGCACGCGCACGGCAGACCTGCGCTAAAGGAGAACAACCAGCCCATGTTTTCCGTCACCCGCGTTTTTCATGCCCCGAAAGAAGGAAATACCGCCGAGCAGTACGAGGACGCCTACGCGTTTTGTGAAACGGCATCCCCGGAACGGCTAACTGTCGCCGTATCCGACGGCGCGTCGTCCGCCGGGTACGCCCGCGAGTGGGCAAACCGTTTGGTGGAAGCGTTCGCCACCGATGACCTGTTCCCCAGTGATGTCCCGTTTTTTAATCGCATCCTCGCGCTCGGTCAGGAGTGGCGCGGCGCGGTCTCAAACGGCGCGACCTCATGGTACGCCCAGGAAAAATTGGCATCCGGGTCGGCAGCGACACTACTTCATGCGCGCCTCGACGGCGAGAACAAGTTGCTCACTGCGTCCTGCGTCGGCGACGTTTGCCTGTTCGTGATTCGCAACGACCGACTACGCTTCGGCTTCCCGGTAGCCCGCGCGAAAGGGTTCAGCAATCGCCCCGATCTACTTTCCACCGAGGAGATCGGCACACGCAAGCCACCGCATGTGTTTCGCTTCATCACGCCCATCGAACCCGGCGACCGTTTCCTGCTTTTCACCGACGCCTTGGCACAGTACTTCCTGGCCCGCTTCGAGACACGCCGCGAGCGACCGTGGCACAATCTGCCGAAGTCGCCATCCGAATTCGACATTTGGTTGCAACAAAAGCGCGATTCCGGCGAAATGAAGAACGACGATGTAACCCTGATCGAAGTGACCTATCAGCCGAGTTGACACCAATCCGAGTCGGTCTTTTGGAGCCAGCAACCGCACCGCGAGGAAACGATAAACGAAGGCGCGGGATACCTGAATAACCGGTATCCCGCGCCTGCTTACATTCAGTGAGCGACGCTGTACTTGAGGCGGCGCAGGAGCGCCAAACCTAGAAGCATACTACCTGACGCCATGAGCACTGCCGATGTAGTTTCCGGCACGATGGTTGAGTTTGGTCGTGGATCGGCAGCGAAGTTTCCGTTGCCGCCGGCGGAAAGACTGCGCAGATACGAAGATCCGCTCGCACCCGCCAACCGGAAACTGGGCTGCGACCCGGTGAAACCGATGGTGAGTTCACGCTCCGCGGAATTTGGGAACAGTAGGAAATCGGAACTGTAATTTAGCGTGTCGCCTAACCCGGTATCAACGCTCAGGCTGAACGTACCGCCTCCAGTGATGCCCAGTACGCGCCCCGTCGCACCGGAAACCGACAACAGGTTCGTTTTCCCGTCCACCGGGTTGACAGCGATGAATGAGATGCTGATATTTTGCAGCGTCTGAATCGTAACGCCGCTGCCTTCAAAACCGAAACCACTTACCAGTGCCGAGAAACTCAGCCGCGAAGCGATAGGTGTATTGGAAGGGCCGTATCCGTTCGGCTGTCCCTGGGAGAAGTTGAATGTTACATTCGCGGGCGAATTCGATAAGCTAAAGCCACTTGTTGCGGATCCGTTGTTGACGAATCTGAACGACTCCGTTGTGGGAGCCGTGAACGAAGCAAAAGTGACCATTTCGGCAGCAGCCGGTGTCGCCCAAGCAGTCGCGAGGAGGGTCGCCGCGAAGGCAAGCAGGTGTATAGGGTAGCGCAAGGCATTATTAGTATTCAAACAGATGTTCACTTTCTAGATGGAGGACTATGTCTCCGTACTGGATCAACGGATCGCTAAAAACCATACTGATAGTGTGCCCCATTGCGTCAAAACCATTCTTTAGTCGTAAAATATCACAGAAAGTTGGCGGGGCGGCATTCTAATTTTCGAGTAGCACTTCACTCTCTACAACGTGCAAAATTCATGCCATTTTACAATATATTTTTCTGTAGCAAGCAGTTATGTGTTATATACTAAAGTATGGGTGATTCTATGCCGCCAGATTTCCCGTCTGATCCCGTCTATCTTTCCGAACCCGACGTCCGTGCCATGGTCGAAAACGCCGTCGTACCGTTGCGGCTTGATGGACAGCGTGTCCTGCTGATTGTCCCGGATGCGACGCGCACTGCTCCGGTGGATCTATTGTTTCGTGTTTTGTATGACCAGATCGGACACATCGTCAGCGCGTTTGATGTCATGATCGCGCTCGGCACACACCCGCCGATGAGCGACGACGCGATCAACCAGCGACTCGGGATCACGGCGGACGAACGGGCAACGCACTACGCAAAGGTGCGTATGCTCAACCACGCTTGGGATGACCCCGACGCACTCACCCTGCTCGGCATCATCCCCGCCGCCGAGATCGCCGCGCTGTCGGGCGGACTTTTCGCGATGGAGGTGCCGGTGACGATCAACCGCGCCATTTTCGACTACGACCGCTTGATCATCGTCGGTCCCGTGTTCCCACACGAAGTCGTCGGCTTTTCCGGGGGCAACAAGTACCTGTTTCCCGGCATCGGCGGCGCGGAGATTCTGAACTTCTTCCACTGGCTCGGCGCGGTGATCGCCAACCCGAAGATCATCGGCAACAAATACACGCCGGTCCGCGCCGTGGTGGATCGCGCGGCGGCGATGGTGCCGGTGCCCCGCACAGCGTTCTGCATGGTCGTGGAAAACAAGCAGTTAGCCGGATTGTTCGCGGGTGCACCGGAAGAGGCATGGGACCAGGCGTCCGACCTGAGCGACCGGCTACACATCACATACAAAGACCGCCCCTTCCACACCGTGCTTTCCTGCGCCCCGCCGATGTATGACGACCTGTGGGTGGGCGGCAAGTGCATGTACAAACTGGAGCCGGTCGTCGCGGACGGCGGCGAACTGATCATCTACGCGCCGCACATCACGGAAATCTCGGTCACCCATGGCGAGCGGATCGAGCGCATCGGCTACCACGTCCGCGACTACTTCCTGGCGCGGTGGGACCAATTCAAAGACGAGCCGTGGGGCGTCCTCGCCCATTCGACCCACGTTCGCGGTATCGGGACGTACGAAAACGGCGTGGAAACCCCGCGCGTCCGGGTGACGCTGGCGACAGGAATACCGGAAGAAGTCTGCCGCGCCATCAACCTGGGCTACCGCGACCCGGCGGGTATTGTTCCCGCGAACTACGCCGACCGCGAAGATGAAGGGATCCTACTCGTTCCCAGCGCGGGCGAGATGCTATATCGGCTCCGCGACGCGCCGGAGTGGGCGCAGTGACTGTTGTTTCATTTACCGCCTGATTTTTCGGTCGCGGGGTCGTCCGAACGAAACGGCGAGACTGGTGTCCCGGCGCGATCCACGGAATCCGTTCCGCCCAGATCCGTACCGGCGTCTTTTGCTGGAGTGTATACCGATCCGAAAGGATCGACGGAAAAATGACTTCGGCGGACGCAGCGGTCGCGAAGAGGAGTACGACGCAAATGTCATACCTACTTCGCCAGCGCGGTCGCTCCTGCGCGAAGCGGGTATAACTCGTAGGCGACGCGCCGGTTTACCTCGACGAGATCGAAATGCGGTGTATCTGCGACATCTACCATCCCGCGCAGAACCGCTTCGCCGTCCGTGCGCCCGCTGAGGGGTTGGTCGCGGAACTGAAAGAAATGGGCACCCACCACGAGCGGCTGTCGAAACGCGCCGCGCAAGTAGGTTTCCAACGCCTTGCTACGCGCGTCCGGGTCGACCGTCAGTTCGTCCCCGCGAAACGGCGTCTGCCAGTTGTCGCTATCCAGTCCGAACTCCCCAACCAGGAACGGCGCGTCCACGACACCGATATAGCGGTTCAGTCGCCCGCCCGGCTCGCTCTCGTACACGTTATACGAGATCACGTCACAGTGCCGCGCGGCGGTCTGCACCACCGATGTATCGATATGCCCGTGGAAGCGCACGCCCAGATACAGGTTGTTCGGCGCGACGGATTTCACGATACGCCGCACCGTGCGGAAATACTGCTCGGCGAACTGCAAACCGAACGTCCCGCAGTCATCCTTATAGGACGGGGTCGCTGTCGCAGGCAAATCTTTCGCGTCGCGCAAAGCGTCCCACGTCGCGTATTTTGTTTCCCACGCGGCGTTCAGTCTCTCGATAGTGGCGTATTTTTTCTGTAGCAACTCGCAAAATTTGGTCTTGCTTGCGGCAGCCGCCGGTGCCTTTAAGGCGGCTTGCGCGACCATACCCGCCTTCTCCTCGTACCCCCACCAGAGTTCGTTGTCCACGAAGTAGCCGAGGCACCACGGGTCGTTCGCCGACTTGCCGCGCTCCTGCTCCATTCGCTCCTTTAATGCGACCTCGAAACCGGGATCGAACGCGTCCGGGATCCGGTCGAGCCAGGGACCGCCGTAATGGATCGCGACGGTATACGGGGTTTTGCGCCGCAGGCTGACCGCTTCCGACGACCAGTTGGCGATGGTATTGAAGCCCCAGTTCCGCATACGCCGGTGCATCCGGTCGATCGTCGCCGATTCCCAGTTCGCGCCGTACTTGCGCCGGGCGTTCGCGACGGAAAAATCGAACTGTGTGTAGTCGCGTTTTTCATAATACATATAGCGGGCGTGGTGGCCGGGACTATAGCTTGCGCCCAGTTTTCCATCGGCGGGTTCAGGAAGTCCGGCGAACCATTTCTCGCGGTCGCTGATCGGGGTTCCCTCGCCGAACCCGACGCCCGTCGGTCCGTACGAGAAGAACAACGCCCCGTCCGGGTCCACGAGCCACCAGCGGTTGTTCCATTTCGTCGCGTAGAAAAAGCCAGTCGCCTTTTGTTTCGGCCCGCTCTTCCAGCCGCCCCACTTGTCCCAATCGTCGGGACCGGGATGCGCTTTCAGATCAGCATCTTCCTGTGCCTGGCGGGACTTCATTTCGGGATCGTTGTGGATTTTGCCCGGCCAATCGGTATGGCGGTACTGTCCATACGAGTCAATGAACGGGAAAAACGTCACCGGTCCCGGTTTGCGGATTCCCTCCGCGTGCGGGGGACCGATCTGTAACGAGGCGCCGCTGTCGGGATGCTCGAACGTCACGAGCACCCGGCTGACTTTGTCCGTCAGCAGGGTGTTGTCGCGGACGTTGATGTTTTTGTGGTACATGAAGAACGGCTCGAACGGTTTGTAGGTCGGGTCCTCGGGGCGACGCATGAGTGGTACACGCACCGTGCCCGATTGCCCCGGTTCCAGGACCAGGTACCCGCGACAGGTATCCTGAATCCCCTTCGATTCCGCCGTTTCCGCCCGCGCCTGAATCGTCGCACGTTTCGCGCCGGTGTTTTTTACTACGATGGTGATCGCCGCACGTCGGGAAAGGTCCCACACGCCGCGCGTCGCGGCGAAGAGGACCGTCGCCGGACGGTAGGCGGCTTTCGCGGTTAAACGCCAGTTGATTCCTTCTTGCACAATACCGGCGTCGGTTCCGGCAGTAGGGACGGCGGGTAACGGTGTCGCCGTTCGTAAGGCCGTTTTTGCTCCCGGCGTTCGCGGCGCATCATCGCGGGGCGCAGCGTTCGCGCTCGCGGGGGACACGGCGAAAAAGAGTAGGGCGAATATAGGGCGACGAATCATGCTACCAATTCCTCCCGCCGCGTCCGGCGTATAAACCCCGTCAACAAACCGGCGGCGAGGGGAAGCATAACCCCTTTTCCCGTTTCTGCACTGACGACCGGGGGCACAGCAGTGACAGCGAATCGGGAAAATTCTGCATACGGGATTGGTTCGGGGAGGGTCAGATTTTCCAAAGCGATAATTTCAAAAACTACTGCAACCAGACGCCCAGCATTGATACAAAACTTTTTGAGTTGACGATTCATGAGAACTCTTCGAACGGTTCATCCGCATGGCTCCAGGAAAGGGCAACATTCCCGGAGCCATGCGAATTTACCGGATACCACCGGTCTATTCCGAGAAAACTGCCCAAGGATAGACCGGCGTGCCGTCAGTGGACGAAAAATATCTATTTCGGCACCGGGCGACCGCCCGGACCGGGGGGGGGACCGCCCGCGTCTGCCCAGCCAGGCTTGACGGTTTTTCCGTCGCCCGGTTTGCCCCATTTGCCCTGATAGGTTTGCCCGGAAAGCGCGTGGAGGAGGTTTTTCGCGGATTGCTCGTTGCCATGTTGCAGATCCGTCATCATTTTCTTCTCCTCCTTGCTGAGTTTTTCCCAGTCGCCCCCGGACCGTTTAGCGACGCTGTTGACGTCGGCGGCTAGTTTCTCCAGTTTTGCGTTTTCGCCGGTCGCCTCGCTCTGACAACCACAAAAGGGAGTCAGAGCGACGGCGAGCGACGCGAGCAGAGAGAAGGCGAGACGAGCGTTCTTCATGTGCGTTTCCTTAGGGTGCCACTAACCAGTACTTCGCGTCGCGTATACTCAGCGGATTGCTCCACTTCGAGTGCCCGTCGGCATACAGGAAGTTCGCACCGCCGTTGTGCTTGTGCCAGGCTTTGCCGATAGCACTCCCCTGTCCGGCGAACGCCATCGCATCGACGAGCCAGTCCGACGTGATTCCCTCGAAGGGACCGTTCCACCAGTCGTAACAGAAGGACGCGCCCTCACTACTTGCCCACCATTTGCACCCCCAATAGTCGCCGACGAGTTCGTCGAAACCTTCCGTGATCGCGATCAACTCGCTCGGGTTGGTGATGCTCGCCTGAGAGATCACGCGCTGATCGCCGCCCGCGAATCCCCCGTAGGAGAACAGCCCTTGTGCTCTCCCCGGCGGCGGGACCCCGAACATCCAGTCCCACTTCGGACCGATGGCATTCACCAGATAAGACATTGAGTGAGGCGGGCGGGTGTCGGTCGGGATGTTGCCCTGCATGTTGGCGTTCAGCGTCGCCTCATCCACGTCGAACTTATCAGAGATGCACTGAAAAATGCCGTAGTTCTTCATGTAAGGATAAACGACAAGGGCACTGCTCCAGGAAGGGCGGGGCCAGCCCGCGCTCCCCCACCCGATGCTCAACGCCGCCGGGTACTTCTCGTCATAATCCTGCGTGTACATCATCAACGCCAGACCGAGCTGCTTACCATTCGATAGACAAGAGGCTTGACGCGCTTTCTCTCGTGCCTGTGCAAACACGGGAAAAAGTATCGCGGCGAGAATCGCGATTATAGCTATGACCACAAGCAGTTCAATGAGCGTGAATGCTTTACGTTGTACGGATTTCGAACTCTGCATTATACAATTCCTCCTGCGTTGGACTGTAGACGCTCTTCCTTTTTCGAGACGCCTGGTTACTCACTAGACTATGCTGAAACCTTTTTCACTTGCCCCTATCGGTCCGTGGATCGACGCAAGACAAGTTCGGGGAGCAGTTTCATCTGACGCGGCGGCGAACCCGGCTCCTGGATTCGCGCCAGCAGAAACTCCCACGCCTTCTCGCACATCGTTGTCACGGGGATTGCCAACGTCGTCAGCGGGCAGTAATGGTACGCAGTTTCCTCAATGCCGTCACACCCGGCGATAAGGACGTCCTCAGGTACGGCGATACCGAGATCGAGACAGCCGCGATAGCAACCGATAGCCACTTCGTCGTTGGCACAGAAAACCGCGTCCGGGAGGCGATGATCGGCGAGATAGTCGGCGATCCCGGTCCGGGCGAACTTGCGAATATGATCTTTGATCGGGATCCACTCGCGTTCCAGCCCCGCCTCGCGCAATGTTTCCTCATAAGCGATCGCGCGGGGATCTCGTTTCGCCAGCGCGTCCGGTTGCCCCATGTGCGCGATGCGGCGGCAACCCTGCGCAATCAGGTGTCGGAGCAATTGGACCGTCCCCGGTGTAAGATCGATGCCGACGTAATCACCGTCCTCCGGATAACTGATCCCGATGCCGACGGTCGGGATGTTCGGTCGGCGAATCTGCGCCGCATACTCGTTGTCGGGAAAGGCAACGTCACACAGGATCATGCCGTCAAAACTGTGCGCGATCCGGTTCTGCCTGGCATCCCCGGCACCCGCGGCTTCGAGCGAGTGCGCCGGGTCGAATGTGTTGTTCAGGATTACCTGAAAGCCGCGGTTCGCGGCTTCGTCGCTGATCCCTTTCGCCACCGAGGCGTAGTAGGTAGAAAAGGCACTGATCGTCCAGTACGAAACCACATGACTGCGCCCGGTAGACAAAGACCGCCCGAGCAGATTCGCCTGATACCCCACCGACCGCGCCACTTCCTGAACCCGGCGACGGGTCTTCTCGGAAACATTGGGGCTGTCTTCACGGTGCAACGCCCGCGAGACGGTCGCGATGGAAAGCCCCGTCCGATGGGCGATATCGTATAGCGTCGTGTTAGTGCCTGGCTTCATCGCGATATTCGTACTGTTTTACCGCCGTGGTAACCGATTGCTGTATCGTAAAAGGCATTTGGTAAACGTTTACCATAACTCTCGCCCTATTAATACCACCGGTTGTTATCGGTGTCAAGGGTTTCTATAAACAACGATAAAATAACTAACGAAGGGGGCAATGGTGGTGACCATAAGCGCATTGGTGAGTCTGCATATCAAGGGGCAGTCCATCGCGGGCGTGTTCACAATAGCTTCGGACTCCATTGCGAGATTCGCATGCATCCAAAGGACGTTCGGCAACGCAGTTGCCCACAGACGTGGGTTTCAACCCGCGTGACAAACCGAGCGACCAATTTCAATTGCTCGCACTCGACCGCCCCTCCCCGTCGCCCACGCCCGCACCAGGCAACGTCATGCCCCGCGCCGTCACTCAATCGCGGAACCGCGAATCATCGTGCCGCCACCAACTCCACCCACGATTCCGCTTCCGCCATCCGCTCCACGAAACCAGGCAATCGGCTCCCGTCTCATCGGGAGCCGTTGCCGCGTACTGGTTTGTCCTGTGCAACGGGCAAAGTTATCGGTTTTCCGCCCGGTAGCGTGACGGTGATCGCGCCATCGGCGGAATATTGCCAGCCTTTGCCGTCAGAGTTGCGGCGCAAGGACGCGCTGACGGGCTTCCCTCCCGCCGACGCGACCCGAATATTCCCGCTTCCCAGTTGCATCCCCCGCCCCAGATACAGTTCGGACGCCGCGCCGTTCCGGGTCAATACCACGCCGAACGCGCCCTGGAACGTGTGCCCCTCGCGCACTCGCGGTTGCGGTACTTCGGAGTCGTCCTGTGCAAGAAAGGCGGAGTAGTCTTTCCCCTCGACCACGCAGGCGACCGGTCCGCCGTCGCCGTCTCGTCCCGGCAGGGCGCGAACAGTGCGTATCGACGCGCCTTCGGTGCCGATGTACGGCTCAAACACCCCGACGAACGGTCGCGCCCAGGCGTCGCCGGTCTGCCGGACCAGGAGCGTCGGCATCGGCATCGTGCTGAACTCGGGAGCCATGGCGGTGCGGATCGCGCGGTTCTGCGGCGCGTCGAGCGTGAAGACGCGCCGATCAACCGAACCCGGCATCCATAGTCCCATCACGCGCTCGGAACCGCCCGCAAGTTTCACCGTGAACGTCGCGCGGAAGTCGCCCGTGGCGTCGCTCGAACGCTCGTTTTTGAAGTACGTATACCCCTTCAACAGACCCGCCTGCGTCGCCAGCGTTTGCGACGGTGCCAGCGAGAGCGGTCCCCCGTCCGGTCCGCTCACCGAGAGCGATTGCCCCATATTATGATACAGGTAGTCGTGAAAATCTCCCGGCTTGGGCTGTGTCGCGCGAGATCGGAACACATCGAAGTAGAATCCCGACTTCGGTCCCGTGCGAATCACGGCGAGGGTGCGTTGCTGCTCAGCCGCGACCGGGGCGTCGTA
>JACMMA010000644.1 GCA_014379275.1 Armatimonadota bacterium
AGCGCATCGTTCGTTCCGCGCGGAGCGACTCGATCTCGGATTCCAGTAGCTCGGTTTCGGCAGGGTCTTTGGTTGCCGTGACTCGCTCCCGCAAAGGCAGAATCCGGACGCGGAAATCGTCGCCTTTCTCGCGCTCGGTACGTAGCGCCTCCGTCTTCAAACGGCGTACCTGGTCGTACAACGTGTAAATCCTGCCCTGGATCGCTTGCGCTTTATCCTTGGTAGTCAGTAAAACCATTCGAGCCGATTCGTACTCGCGGGTTTTACCATCCCAATCCCCCCCGTGCTCCTCGGCGAGGTGCGACAACAATTCCCTCGGGGAGCGCAGTTCGCGCAGGGTCTGCAAGTCGCGCTCGGCGAACGTCACGGCGCGACGCCAGCAGAGGGCGAAATCCTCGAACCCTATCGAAGCACGCCCGAGTGTTTGCTGCAAATACGGGGGAAGGTTTAAGGCGTCGGCGATGTCGCCCGATTCCACCGGGACGGCAGCGAATGCGTCCCATGTCGCATATTGAACCCTCAGAATGGGATGTATAGTCGGCACAGGCAAATTACGTCGGCGCATTTCCGTCAGCATGGTCGCGGTGCGGTCGCTGTAACTGCTCGCCCCTTCATGAAAGGCGAAGATAAACTCGGCGGCGAGCATCGGCAGAAGGGCGACCGCCTTACCTACCAGCGTGATGTCCGGTCCGAGCTCTGCCTCCAGAAGTTTGGCAAGATCGGAAACGCTCGACGGGGCACACGACTTACCGGCAGGGCAAACAATCAGCGGTTCCGGTGAAAAAAGAACACTGACGGTGCCATCCGGCTTGATCGCCAGCGTCCCGCGCCCCCGACCGGGTATGACGACATCGAACGGCAGAGCCCCGTCGCCGAACGAATCCAGCGTGTACGCTCCGGAACCGCCCACCGCGAAATTGTAAGCGTTCAGTGCAGGTTTGCGCGTCGCCGGGTTCAGAAACAGATCCACGAACGCGAACCGCGGCAAAGAGGCAGTCGCCGCGTTGAAGCGGAGCAGTTCCATCGTCGAGGATACCGAAAGGTTTACCGGCTCGTCGCCGAGTAGCAGTTTATAGAACCGCGGCAAAAGGTCACCGTACAGGTCGGTAAGCGACGCGGACGGATGCGATGCCGCGAAGGCGTCTATCCATCCCCCGATCGTGCCACCCAAGCGAAGGGCGTTCGCGGCACGCGCGGGGCTCTTTAGCAGGCTCGCGCTACGGGCGAAAGTCTTCTCGATCTGCTCTTTCAGCGTCGGCAAAATCTCGGACAGCGGCACATCGGCGGATATTTTCTTGTCCCAGCGCGTGTAAATGATCCCCGTCCAGCCCCACGCCGTTGTCAGCGCGGAAAGCATCTCGTCCTTGTCCTCCGCGAAAGACAACACCTTTCCCAGCGATACGCCGCCGCGCTTTTCTATCTCATGCCGTGTCGGCACATCCTCGCTCCCGAAAAAGGCGCTCATCTCGCCTGCCGCCGACCACAGCCCGCGGGTTTTCGCATCGTCGTGCGGAACAACGGCATAATCCGACTCACCTGCGCTCGACGGATGCCCCGGTAATTTCGCAAAATAATCCGTGTCATGCGCGGCGACAACCATCTCCGTATCCGGGGATAATTGATCCAGAAGACGGCGCAGGGATGCCTTCGTCGGCTCATCCCAAAGCGCGGTCTGTCCGAGGGCGAGTATCGGTATACCCGGAAACTGGTTGGCTAGCTCGCTCAAGATGGCTTGCGCCGACGGCGTACAGTGGCTTTCGTCGGACGCTTCGGGGGTAGCGTGAATATTTAACATGAAAAAATCGTATTCGGGTAGCGCGAAGGTAGCTGCGATTCATTGCCGATGGCGCGGCGGCGGGGCCGCTAGCTCTAGTATACCCTGCTTGACCACCCGCTATTCCCTTAACACCGGCCAAACGTTGAAAGTTCCGCTTGCAAGCTGGTTTCAGAAACGATACAAGACAGATTACAATCACTCAGTGGAGAGAATATGAAGACAGCTCACACACCCCCGTTGTTGCGCCGCCTACTGCCGTTTCTTGCCATTATCTTTATGACGGGCATGACTGGCGGCTGTATATCGGCGGGGTCTGCGCAGCAAACGAGTATCCCTGCGTCCGGGATAATCACGGTCGCCGTGGACGTTACGAAAAATCGGCGGGCAATCAACCCGATGATTTACGGCGCGGCGTACGCGGAAGACGCGGCGATAAAAGACTTGCGCCTTCCGAACCACCGCCTGGGTGGCAATAACACGTCACGCTACAACTGGCGCGAGAACGCGGATAACCGCGGCAACGACTGGTTCTTCCAGAGTATCGGTGACAAATCGGCGGTCCCCGGCGAGCGGGTGGACACGTTCATCCGTCGCTCCCGCCAAAACGGTGCCGAACCGATGGTAACCATTCCGATAATCGGCCACGTCGCCAAACTCGGCCCCGACCGCGGCAAACTCTGGTCCTATAGTGTCGCCAAGTACGGGGCGCAACAGAAAACAGATGAGTATAACAAGGATTCCGGAAACGGCACCAAATCCGACGGTAAACCGGTCACGGGTAACAGCCCACTCGATGCCAACATTGTGGCGGACGCCCTGTATCAAAAGCCCTGGCTGCAAAACATCGTCAAAGTGAACGGTGCGGCGAACCGGAAGGGATTGCGCTACTACGTCCTGGACAATGAACCGGGCATCTGGCACTCGACGCACCGCGATGTTCATCCGGTCGGCGCGAAAATGGACGAGGTGCGTGATAAATCGGTGGCGATGGCGGCCATGATCAAGTCGGTTGACCCGTCCGCGCAAGTTCTGGGGCCGGAAGAATGGGGTTGGACGGGATACATGTATAGCGGATTCGACTCACAATGGGGCGGATCGCATGGCTGGCTAATGCTTCCCGACAAATTAGCGCACGGCAATAAAGAGTTTGTCGCGTGGTATTTAGAGGCGATGAAGGCGGCGGAAGCGAGAACCGGCGAACGGCTGTTGGACGTCTTCACACTGCACATTTACCCGCAGGGCGGCGAGTTTTCCAGCAACGTTTCGGAAGCGATGCAAGAAAAACGGAACCGCTCCACCCGCTCCCTTTTCGATCCCACCTACAAAGACGAAACATGGATCAACGACACGGTTCGCCTGTTGCCGCGCATGAAAGATTGGGTGCGCGACAACTACCCCGGCACACAAACGGGCATCACGGAATACAACTGGGGTGCGGAGAAGCACATCAACGGGGCGACCGCGCAAGCCGATATTTACGGGATCTTCGGGCGCGAGGGTTTGGACGTGGGCTCGCGTTGGACGACCCCTCCTACCGATAGCCCGACGTATAACGCCATGAAACTGTTCCGCAACTACGACGGTAAGGGAGCCGGGTTCGGGGAAACCAGCGTCGCGGCGTCCGCGTCCGCACCCTACGAAGCCGTGACGGCGTATGCCGCCGAGCGAAAAGATGGCACGATTACCGTGCTGGTCGTGAGCAAAGGGGTAGCGGAAAAGCCGACTACGCGGCAGGTCTCGCTAAAAATCGCCGGAAAAGCGGTCGGAGCGAAAGCGCAAGTCTGGCAAATCGGTTCGGCGGATGGCGGAGCGATCCGGCAAAAGGCGACGGTGGATATTCCGGCAGGGTCGACGACCCTCTCACTTCCGTCTCCGAGCGTAACGCTACTGATAGTACCCGCCGCGAAGTAGCGATAAGGCGATCTACGGCCGCGCATGATTTGAAACCCAGCCGTAAGCAACCTTTCGCGCGGCGTTCGTGTCTCATGGTTGAAGGAACCACTACCCGATCATGGACGCCGTGAACTACACAACCGAATTGCCGATGCATCTGCGCGACGTGCTGGAAACAGAGCGTGAGCAAGGAGAAACCCTCTTCTGGGCAGGTCAACCCGATCCGTTTCGCGCCGTACGCGCCGAGTGGATCCCCTTTCTGTTCGCGATTCCTTGGACGGCGTTCGCGCTGTTCTGGGAGGCGATGGCGATCGGGTTGAGCTTTTCGCCGCAGGTCGGGACACCGCAACCGATCGGCTGGGTTTTCGTCCTATTCGGCCTCCCCTTCGTCGGGATCGGGGTCGCGATGCTCGCGTCACCGTTCGTCGCGATGGGGAAAGCACGGCAGACAGTCTACGCGATCACGAATCGGCGGATATTGATACTAGAAGCGAAGCGAAGCGGTCGTGAAGCACGGTCGGTCGTTCCGCAGTATGTCGGCGACTTACAACGCACGGAGCGCGGCGATGGGTCGGGTAACCTGACGATCGCGCCGCCATCCAACCGACTCGGCAATCTGCCGGGGCAGGCAGCCGCGTCGGTGTTCTGGGGCGTCAAGAACGTCCGCGAAG
>JACMMA010000094.1 GCA_014379275.1 Armatimonadota bacterium
AATAACCAATGACCTGGATTGAAGTGAAGGCATATCATGTCGGTGCGTTCGGCGGCGTGTATCCCATGGACCCCGCCGCAGACCCAACCCGCTGGATAAACATGGACCGCGTGTTCTCGATTCTATTTGAAGACGAGAAGAGTGGCCCGGTAGTCGCGAAGCTGGAAACCGAGCGTAGCGGCACGTTTTTGGTACGCGACCTGTACTCCATCGAAGTGGTGCGCGATTACCTCCAAAACGAGCGGACGCGCTCCCAGCGACAAGCCGACCGGTAACACGACCGCTTTCCAGGGCGAACGGCGGTCGCTACGCACTACGACTACACCACGCGCAAATGCCCTTCGGCGAACCAGAAGGAATCGGTACAACTTCGACAGCTGTGTTCGGGCGATATAATCAGATCGTAGCACGGGGTACGGGAGGGGATACAGCATGCGTGATCACGAACATTCTGCGCTGTTTCTAAATGCGGGTATGCTCAGGCGGTGGTTCGGAGTCGGCTTAGTCGACGATAAGGAAGTTCGAGCACAGGTCGTTCCCGATCACGACGTATACGTCATCACCCTCGGTCAGTGCCGCCCCCCCACCCGAGACGCAGTAGCCGGCGTCGCGCATCTCCTGGGTTCTTTCTGTTGTCGGGGTCTGTATGAAACCAGGACTGACTAGGTTCACCCGAATGCCCCGGGGCAAAAGATCGGTCGCGAACTCAAAGGCGAGCGACCGAATAGCAGTCTTCGATGCGCCGTCATTATCCGACTGATCCCTGTGTTACACCTTGGCGACGCACTTGATCTCGACCAACAGTTCGGGAAACGCGAGCCGCACAATTTGCACGAGGGTGCTTGCCATAACCGGAGTGCCGGAGAAGACTGCCTTGCGGCATTTAACGGCCGCGGCGAAAGCCGCTTCCATATCCGTGACGAACACTACTTCATCGACGATGTTATCCATCGTTGCGCCGTAAGCCGCGAGTACCTTCTGAATGTTGGCGTAAGCCTGCCGCATCTGCGCTTCCATATCGCCGATGCCGACGAACTCCCCGTTCTCGTCATGGCTGACTTGCCCGGACAGATAGATGGTGTCGCCGACTTTTACCGCCTGCGAGTAGCCGTATTCCTGCTCCCACGGCATGTTCAAACTTTTTGCATCTTTAGTAGGTGTCATAATAATTTCTCCTTCGGATTTGTGATCCGGTGCTTTCAAAACTCCGTCGTGTCGGCTGATTCCAAACCGTTTCGGCGTGTTGCGAAACGGTTTGAGCGGTGGGCGGGATCAATCGGTATGGGCGACGGCGCGAATCTCGATCCGTTGCTCGGGGAACGCTAATGCCGTCACGCCGAGGAGCGTGCCAGCCGGACGATTTTTTGCGCCATATTCCTTGAGCAGAACGACGCATCGTTCGTAATCCTCTTGCGGGTTCGTCAGATAGATTACCAGTTCCGCGATGTTTAACTTGGTGACTCCGAAGCCTGCCAGCACACGGTCAAGGTTTTCCAGCGTTTGCCGGGTCTGTGCCTCGAAATCGCCCGCGCCGACGAACGCGCCCTGCATGTCGTGAGAAAACTGCCCCGAGATGTAGATGGTGCCGCTGACACAGTAACCCTGGCTGACGCCGTAGGCTTCTTCCCATGCGACGCCGTGGTTGTAGGTGGTGACTTTCGCCATGTTCCTGTTCCTTCTTGATTATTTCTTGCCCGATGAAATCGCCCTTGTTAAGTTACTTAAGGTAACTTACGAAAGGTAGTATAATAGCCGAGGACTGGTTTGTCAAGCGAACGCGAAAGAATCTTTCGGTCCCATAAGGAGTCAGGAAGCACCATGAAAATGCCCAGGCGGATGAGTAAAGCGCAGCGACGCGAGCAACTCTTGCAGATAGCGTATGAAATAATTCGTTC
>JACMMA010000645.1 GCA_014379275.1 Armatimonadota bacterium
TGCCGGGGACCGCTCGGGGCGGGCATGGAGGAAACCTATCAGATTACGTCCGCGCTGAAGTTTTTGCCGTGGGGGAAATCGGTCGCGGTCGTTACGGACGCCCGTTTTTCCGGGGTTTCTACGGGTGCGTGCATCGGGCACGTCGGGCCGGAAGCACTGGCGGGCGGACCGGTCGGCAAACTGCGCGACGGCGACCTTTTAGAAATCATCGTCGATCGGGTCGGACTCACCGGCGCGGTGAATTTTGTCGGGGAAAACGGCGTTGTTCTCGGCAGCGAGTGGGGGACAGCGGAACTTCTCCGCCGCCCACTTCGCGCCGATCTCGAAGCAGACCCCGATCTCCCGGACGACACGCGACTCTGGGCGGCTCTGCAAAACGCCAGTGGCGGCACCTGGGGCGGCTGCGTCTACGACGCCGACGCGATTGTCGCCCGGCTATCGCAACCTTAATCCAACCATCTATTCATTTTTCGATTGTTTCCGCGCTTACGATTTTGTTCACGATATGTACACGCTTGCCTTATACGATACGGACATCACCTGATCCGGGGGGCATTTCGACTGCTCCCCGGAGGAATCGAGAAAGCACATGTTCGTATCGTCAACCCGTTTCACGAAATCTATCTCTACCTCCGTCGCGTTGCTTCTCCTGGCAACTGCCTGCGCCCCAACGGTCGCTCACGCGATAACACCGTTGCCAGTCGGCACGTATGCCATCGCTGCCGCCAGTTCCGATACGTTGCTAAAAGCGGTCGCGGAAGGCAGCGGCGAGAAGATGAACATCGCGCTCGCGGCGGGCGAAGATATCAATCAAACCGACAAAAATGGTAAGACCGCGCTGATGCTGGCGGCAAGCCTTGGACGCACGGATCTGGTAAAGGCACTGCTGGAAAAAGGTGCCGCGGTTAATCAACAGGATATCGAGGGGCGCACCGCGTTGCACTGCGTTCTTGCGGGAGCGGAACCGGAAAAGCCGAAAAAGAAACGCGGGTTCGGGGCTTTCATGGATCAGGCGAAGAAAGCGGGCGGTAAGGCACTGTCCATGGTGGCATCCGCCGGTCCCCTGGCCATGTTCCTTCCCGGTGGGGCACTCCTGCAAAACCTGGCACAAGGAATGATGGGCGGTGGAATCAACAGCCTGTTAGCACCCGGTGCATCGTTCGGTCTGGGCAACCAGAGCGCATGGAGCGGCGTGCTAGGGGCGGCGCTGATGAACGGCAGCAAGGAAAAAAACGGCGCGGGGCTCGTCCTCGGAGCATTGGACGGAGTGTTACAAACGGGAACTCCGTCTGCAAACGTCGCTTCCTCATGGTCAACCCTGTTGTCGTCGGCAACATCAGGGAAAGACCAGACACAGATGCTCAAGGCGATGACAAATTTAGGGGATGACGCCACTCCCGAAGAGCGTGCGACCTGGAACGCTTTTCTGGAGGCGGCACGCTCGGGGGACGAGGAGACGGTACAAACCATGGTCGCCGATCCCGCCGTCGCGCCAATTCTCGCGAAAGCGACCGATGGTCTGCGGGCGGCGGCGACACAAATACCGGGTCGGGATGGTGGCGCGGCGATCACCGAAGCGTTGCTGGCGCACGGCGCCGATACCACGCTGACCGACAAGAAAGGGCAAACCGCCCTCGCTCGTGCACAAGATGCCAAACTCGATGCCGTCGTCGGGTTGTTGGAAAAAAAGGCTTCACCGGTGGCAACACCTTCCGTCATCCCTTGATGCGCAAAGAAAAAGCCCGGTGCGAAACGATTCACACCGGGCTTTTCCAAGAAACGGGGCTATCCGTTGCTTGCTAATTGACTCTCGAAATAATGGCGCGTCTGGGTATGTCGGCAAGAGCCGCATTCATAACGAACCATAATCTCATCGTCAGTCATTCGCTCACGCACTTCTTCGCGTGAAAGCGATCCGCAGTGCCGACAGCGCACGGTACGCGGAATCCAGTGAGTTGCCAGATAATGTGCGGGCGAACCGCTCACCGCTGGCTCTAGGGTCGTCTTCGTACCCATCATATTCAGTCACCTCCATGAGTAATGTCGCGGGATCGGCGCGCTTATCTGCCGACCCTGCCTAGTCGCTCTGACAGTTGTTTGAGTGCGCCGTTGTTGGCCTCCTCGGTACGCGACGTAAAATCGTTTTATACAGAAAAACA
>JACMMA010000646.1 GCA_014379275.1 Armatimonadota bacterium
CGGGGATGGAACATCCCCGGTAGCGACGCCTACTGTTCGCCGGGGAACGGCTTGTCGTACAAATGTCGTCGCGTCGGGGGCATCCCGGACGATCCCTTCGCCCCGTGCTTCGTTGCCACGATCTGATACAAGCGGAGCGGTCCGTCGGCGAAGTTGAACGACACCGCCGCGAGGTACGCCACCCACATCCGGTACCGCTCCCGCCCGACCAGTGCGATGGCTTCGTCCTGCCGCGCCGACAACCGCTCGCACCAGTAGCGGGATGTCAAGCCGTAGTGCCAACGCCACCCTTCGACGTCGGCGATCTCGAAGCCGCCCGCCTCCATGCACTCCTGGACGTGCCCGACGTGGTCGAGTTCGGAGCCGGGGAAGATGTACTTGAGGATCAGCCGCTTTTCGGGCGTGATTTTGTTGAAGTCGCGCTTGTCGGATTTCGCCTTGCGCGTGATGCCGTGGTTCAGGAAAATCCCCCGGTCGCGGAGCAGATCGAACACTTTGCGGGAGTATGTCGGCAGGTTGGCGATGCCGACATGCTCGAACATCCCGACGCTGGAAATCTTGTCGTAGGTTCCGTCTACCAACGTGTAATCCTTCAACTCGACGGTCACGCGGTCCTCAAGCCCCAGCCGCTTGATCTTCGCCTGCGCGAAGTCGTGTTGTGTCTGCGAGAGCGTGACGCCGTGGGCGTGGACGCCGAAGTTCTTCGCCGCGTAGCAGATCAGCCCGCCCCAACCGCACCCGATGTCGAGCATCTTTTCGCCCGGAGCCAGGCGCAGTTTGCGGCAGATCATTTCCAGTTTGTTCTGCTGCGCCTGCTCCAGCGTGTTCTCCCAGTCGGTGAAATACGCGCACGAGTACTGCATCTCCGGATCAAGGAACAACTGGTAGAACTCGTTAGAAACGTCGTAGTGGAACTGGATAAACGATTTGTTGTCCCGGCGTGCGTTGTTCAAGCCCGTTTCATCATCTTTGAAGCCGTGTTCAAGATCCGCTTTATCTTTCGGTGCGAAAAGTAACGATGCCGCTTCGCGCAATAAAAGCCCCTTATCCAATTCTCGGGTGCGCAACCGTCCGCTTTTGCGCGCGACTTCGCCGAACGCCATCAAATCGCCGCCGTGGAAGTCGATGTCGCCGGACGCGTAGTGCGTGAGCAGGGTTTCGAGCGAGGGGTTCCGAAGCAGTGTCCCTAAAACCCCGGGGCCACGCAGGGAGATGAAGAAGCGCGGGTCTACATTGGGTCCCATCGGGATCATGGAATCATCCCACAAACGCACGGAGAATTGCGCGTTGAGTTTCTGCGCGACATGCTCTAAAATGCGGCGGGCGGCGGCTAATCGTTTCTCGTCAGACAGGGGAGTACTCCGAAACTATGCCCGTTTTCACCGGGCAAAGGGGTGTGGCGTTGCGCGTATTATACACCGAATCCTACAGCGTTTCTTTTTGTCGGGTACCCGCGGGGTGGAGGACGGGGGCCAACCAGCAGGTGCACGACGGATAAAGAATTTTATGAAAAAGCAAGTTGGA
>JACMMA010000647.1 GCA_014379275.1 Armatimonadota bacterium
ATGGCGGCGGCGTGCTGCCTGGCGCAACGCGGGTTCTCGGTGACGGTCCTGGAAAAGAACGGGCAAACGGGTGGCAGGGCGCGGACCTGGCACAAGGACGGGTTCACCTTCGATCTTGGACCGTCCTGGTATTGGATGCCGGATGTGTTCGAGCAGTTTTTCGCGCGCTTCGGGAAAAAGCCGTCCGATTATTACGACCTGATGCGGTTGGACCCGGCGTACCGGGTGGTGTTCGGTACGAATGATCACGTCGATATATCCGCCGACCTGGGCGAACTGTCAGAGCGGTTCGAGCGGATCGAACCGGGTAGCGCGGCAAAACTGCGCGAATTCTTGTCGCAGGCGGAATATAAATACCGCGTCGGTATGAACGATTATGTCCGCCGCCCCTCCCTTTCCATCTTCGAGTTCGTCGACGCCCGCATCGTCAAAGAGTCGGTGCGGTTGCAGATGGTGCAGACGATGCGCTCGCACGTCGAATCGTTCTTCAAAGACGAGCGTTTGCGCCGTATTCTGGAGTTCCCGATCCTGTTTCTGGGCGGTACCGGGCGCGAGATTCCGGCGATGTACTCCCTGATGAACTACGCGGACCTGGTTCTCGGCACGTGGTACCCGATGGGCGGGATGCGCAAGATCGCCGACGCCATGGAAACGCTCGCGGATGAACTCGGCGTCCGGATCGTCACCGACGCGGAAGTCGATCGAATCGAGATTGAACGGGGCAACGCGGAGGCGGTGGTCACAAAAAACGGCGACCGGTACGAAACGGATGTCGTCATCGCGGGCGCGGACTACCATCATGTCGAGCAAACGCTGATCGCCCCGGAGTACCGGACCTATGATGAAGCGTACTGGGATAAGCGGGTCCTGTCACCGTCGTCGCTATTGTTTTATCTAGGGATCAACAAACGCTTGCAGAACCTGAAACATCACAACCTGTTTTTCGACGAGCCGCTCGACCCGCACGCGGACGCGATCTACAAGACCCCGGCATACCCGGATAATCCGCTTTTCTATGTGTGTTGTCCGTCGCAGACCGACGATACCGTCGCGCCGGACGGCTGCGAAAATGTCTTCCTCCTCATTCCGCTTGCGCCGGGCCTTTCCGACACCGACGACGAGCGCGAGCGGCAGTATGGTATCGTCATGGAGCGGCTAGAGCGACTGACCGGGCAGACTATTCGCGACGCCGTAGTCGTGCGGCGCGATTACGCACACCGGGATTTCATCAGTGACTATCATTCCTACAAGGGCAACGCCTACGGCCTAGCGAACACGCTCGCTCAGACCGCGTTCTGGAAGCCGACGATCAAGCCGCCGAAAGTGCGCAACCTGTATTACTGCGGTCAGATGACAGTGCCCGGGCCGGGCGTCCCTCCCTCTCTTATCTCTGGTCAAATCGCCGCCGAGTTGGTCATCGCCGGAAAGTAGCCGCCACTTACCTCTCAGAAACATGACAAACGAACTCGAACATGCGGCGTCGCCTGACACGTCTGAGAATCACGAACACGCATCGCTTCCCCTCACGGAAAATCCCGCTGAGTTAAGGAAACGCGTGCTTCTGTTGGCATGGCCTGTTATCGGTGAAAACCTACTGGAAACGCTGCTGGGCATCGTGGACACGGTGCTCGTTGCCGGGCTGGGGACTGCCGCTGTGGCGGGCGTCGGCAGCGGCTTGCAGGTCATGTTCTTTCTGCTCTCCGCTCTCTCCGCACTCTCGATCGGCAGCTCGATCCTGGTCGCTCAAGCGGTGGGCGCGGATAACCTCGATGGTGCTAGCCGCCTCGCCCGCCAATCGCTTCTATGGAGCGTGATCCTTTCCCTGCCGCTGGCGATGATCGGGTTCGCTCTCGCGGGACCGATGATCGCCGTGTTCGGGGCGGCACCCGAAGTGGCAAGAATCGGCACGGGCTACCTTCAGGTGACGATGGCAACGATTGTGGTGTTAGTAGCCCTGACTATCGGTGGCGGAGTGCTACGGGGGGCGGGGGACTCCCGTACGCCGATGGTCGTCACCGCCATCGCGAACGTCATCAACGTCGTGCTTGCCTACGGTCTGATTTACGGACACTGGGGCCTCCCCGCGCTTGGTGCTATCGGCAGCGCCTGGGCGACGTTTATTGCCCGCGCCATCGCCCTGGTTCTTTTGCTCATTGCGCTCTGGCAGGGGCGCAATGGCGTCCGCATCGGGGGCAAAGGCGGCTGGTCCCCCGACTGGGGCGTTGCGCGACAGGTTCTTCGACTGGGCGTCCCCGCATCGCTGGAGCAGGTACTGATGGCGTCGGCGTTCACCGTGCTGACGATTCTGGTATCGCACCTCGGGACCGACACGCTCGCAGCGCAACGCATCTCGATCTCCGCGCTGTCGTTTTCCTTCTTACCCGGCTTCGGGTTCAGTATGGCGGCGACCGCGTTAGTCGGTCAGAGTATCGGCGCGAACCGTCCGCGTATCGGGAAGGGTGTCGCCAAAGTCGCGACGATATGGGCGGTGATCTGGATGAGTGTGATCGGCGCACTCATCTTTGTTTTCGCGACCCCCATCATGCGCCAGTTTACTACGGAGGAAGAGGTCATCCGGATCGGCGCGGCGGGGCTGCGGATTGTCGCATTGACGCAACCGTTCTGGGCAGTGGGAATGGTGCAATCGGGTGCACTGCGGGGAACCGGCGACACGCGCTATCCGCTAATTATCGGCGCGATGGGTATGTGGATCACGGTGCTAATCGTCTGGGTAATCCTTACCTTTTTCGGCGGCGGGCTGGTCGCCGTCTGGTCCGCGTTTCTGATGACTTCGCCGATCACCGCGTTTCTCACCTGGCGCCGCTTCCGCCAGCGTATACGCGATCTCGAGGAAGAAGCGTAGGTGGGCACGCGAATACTGCGCCTACGGGGAATTAAGGTTTCCGGGGCGTAATCTCACAACCCAGAGCGCGGACCGTCTTTAGCTGGACTGGCTTACCCGTTAGCACAGCATCGACCGCGGGGCGGAGATACTGCGGGCGTCTGCTTTCCGCGACGCTGCCACCCATCTTATCCAGCGGTCCTTTGTAGCGGAGGACTCCCTTCGCATCAATGACGACAAAATATGGTGTAACTTTCGCACCAAAATACCTTGCAATCTCCTGTCGCGGTTTATCATCCAATACGGTGATTTTTACACCGCGTTTTGTTAGCGCGTCAGTAAGTTCGCGGTCGGACTCCTCGTGGTTGCTGTGAACTCCAATAAATGTGACATCGGTTTTGCTGGCGTACTGTTTCTGCAACGCCGTGATCTTGTCCACGTATAGCCACGTCACTCCGCAACGGTTCGCGAGGAACACCAGGACTACCGTCTTTTTTTCGCGGGCGAAATCGGACACACGTATCGTCTGCCCCGGACGTTCCGCGTTTAGAATACGCGTAGAGGAAGTGAGCTCGACCGGCTTATCCATCTGTGCCGCCTTGCTCTGTGCCGACGCGGGAGCCGCGAGAGTGGAAACGCCGCTAGCAACCGCAAAGATGGGGGCAGTTTTGTAAATCATTTTCAACAGTTTCACACAGGAAAGACCGTTTCCTATGTTCTATAAGTTCCCATGCCCGAAATCACGGTCCCAAAGCGTGTTATAATACGAGTAACGACGGTAAAGGAAAAATACGAAAACCGTGACGATGGCTTCAACGGGTCTGGTACAGCGGCTGGCACGAAAGAGGGGGGTACGACAACTCGTCAAATTTTGCATCGTCGGCGTGTCCTCACTTACAATCGACTTACTGATATTCAACCTGCTTTTGGGTCATGTCGCGCCGATCTGGGCACTGAGCGCGGCGTTCGTCGCCGGAGTATCCAACAGTTTCTTCTGGAACAGTCGGTGGACCTTTGCCGGGAATCAGCGCAACCTGAAGCGACAACTCCCGATTTTCTTCGGAACCAACTTCGTCGGCTTTCTGCTGAACACGTTCATCACCTCCGGTGTGCTGGTACTCGCGGCATATTGGCAGTTGATGCAAACGAACTACCCGCCGATGGAAACGCTCCGTCTCGTTTTCTTCCGTGATACGAACGGTGCCGGGTTTTCCCGCCTCGCTTTGAACGCGGCAAAAATGTGTGCCGCCGTGGTGGTGATGTCCTGGAACTTCACCGCGTCGAAATTTATTACCTTCCGGCAAACCGGGGCGCAAGATGCGCCCGAACCGGACAACGAAACAAACAATGGTTAAAGAAATATTTGTGAATGCCTCGGACGCCCGCGAATCGCGCATCGCCGTCCGTGAGGACGGGCAGTTAGTGGAACTGCATATTGAGCGCGAAGAACGAGTCGTCGGCAGTATCTACAAGGGCAAAGTAGACAATGTCTTGCCCGGAATGGACGCCGCTTTCCTGGAAATCGGTCTGGACCGCAACGCGTTCCTGTATGCCGGGGACATCGTTCCTGGCGAGGAAGATACCCCTGAGGGGGGCACGGACCGTGGCAATAACCGCGGCGGGGGCGGTCGTCGCTCGACACGCCCGGTGACAGCGATCAAAGACCTCGTCAAACGCGGTCAGGAAGTCCTGGTGCAGGTGGTCAAAGGACCGCGTGGAACGAAAGGCTCCCGGGTTTCCACCCGCATATCGCTTCCCGGTCGTTACCTCGTTTTCATGCCGGATGAGAACAGCGTCGGGGTTTCCCGCAAGATTGACGACCCGAAGGAACGGGACCGACTGAAACGGATCGTGGAAAGCATCCGCAAGCCGGGCGGCGAGGGACGTTCCAATTACGGCTTGATCGTGCGAACCGAAGCCGAAGACAAGTCCGAACGTGAACTGAAACAGGACCTGGAATTTCTGGAGCAAACGTGGGCTCAGATCAAAGCCAAGGCCGCCGTTACCCCCGCGCCGAACCTGGTATATCAGGACCTTTCGCTCCTGTTCCGTATTCTGCGCGACACATTCGGTGCCGACGTAGACCGATTGATCCTCGATTCGGCGGAAGATTATCGCAAGGCGCACGAGTTGCTCGACTTCTTCGGACCCACTCTCAAAGACCGCGTCCATCTTTACGACGGCGAAAAGCCGATGTTCGAGCATTTCGGCATCGAGCAGGATATCGAGCGGCTTCTGAAGCGACGTGTGTGGTTGAAATCGGGCGGCTACCTGATTATCGACCAGGCGGAAGCGCTGGTCGCGATCGACGTCAACTCGGGGAAGTTTACCGGGTCGACGAGCGGGCTATCCGATACGATCGTGCAAACCAACATGGAAGCGGTCGTGGAAATCGCC
>JACMMA010000648.1 GCA_014379275.1 Armatimonadota bacterium
AGTTCGATCAGCGTAAAGCCGCGTTTCGTCGGGGGGAACGCTAAGCGTTCCCCCCCTGACGTTTCGATAGTCACACTTTTAGACTGTGGAAACATGATATTGCTCCTGTTGTAGCCGACTCTCGGCGATGATCATCTGTGGAATCAGAGGCGTGACGGTGCTGCTGCCCGCAAGGCGTAATACTGCGGGAACACGCACGGTGGTCGCCCTTTCGGTCAGCGTTTCGGAAAGCCGACCCTGTAACCGCGTGGCGGCGAGATCTCCCATCTCGCGGGTGCGCTGGCTGATGCGATGACTGTTTTGTGCCAGTCGCGCCGCAAGCGGCGGATAATCACTGAAGGAAAGCAGTTCGAAATCGTCCGGAACCACCAAGCCCATCCGGTCACACGCTTCCATCGCGGCGGACAAAAAGAAATCGTCCAGACATAACACGGCGGTAGGTGGGTTCGGCGATTTGTGCCGCAACGTATAGAGGGCGTCGTGAACGATCTGGCTGAGCATGTCGAAGTCATAGCCAAGCCCCGGCGGGAAACGGCGCAGCAACGCGTCGCAATCAGCGATGGAGATGTTGGCCGAAAGAAGGGCGTCACGCCACCCTTGCCGACGTTCCGTGAGCGAGGAAACACCGCGAGCATCCGTAGTCAGCAATGCCACATGCGTATGACCGCGGGCGGCAAGAATGCGTAGCGATTCATGCGTGGCGGAGTAGTTATCGGTGACCACCCCGTCGACGGCCTCCTCCAACCCCTCCGGGACACGGTCGAGACAGATGACGGGAGTGCCTTCCTCCGCGATGCGTGCCAGTAACGGCGTATTTCCTACCGCGCAGGTCGGATAAATACAGATCGCATCCGCCTCGCCGGAGAGTCGGCGCAGATACTCCGCTTCTCGCTCGGGGCGATTCTCCGTATCACAAAGCAATACATGATAATTTTCCGGCATGCTCGATCGGAAACCGTGGATGTAGTCCGCCTGTGGGAAATCATTGACGTGGAAGCAAAGGAGGGCTACCCGCTTCGTTCCCTTCGGGAGCGTCGGGAAACCGGGATTCATCCCGGACGTAAAGTTTTCGACGACTTCGTCGGCTTTGCCGACGTGTTTAGTCTCGTGCTGCGGTATCACAATGGTGCCGACGCGCCGCTTGCGGTGGACTAACCCCTCGCGCTCAAGCTCGCTCATCGCACGGTGTGCCGTCATCCGGCAAACTCCCCACTGCGCGGCAAGAACTTTCTCAGACGGCAGGCGGTCTCCTGGTTGCAACTGCCCTTCAGCGATCAAATTTCGCAAGGACTCGGTGATTTCATTCCATCGTACTGTAGACATGTGTTGTTAGATTACCATAGACATATTAAGTCAAAGTTAAGAGATTGTTAAATATGGTACGCAGTTTAAAATAATTTCGCAACGGGCGCGGTTGCGACCGCCCGCCAATCCGGGTTACAATCGCCGTGCCCACAATGGAAAATGACCCCGCCGATACCCCCCCCAGCGAGCCCACCTTTCGCGCCCCCCCGCGCCGGACCCGCCACCGTGATGTCGCGCTTCGTGCCGGAGTCTCGACCGCGACGGTGTCTAAGGTGATCACCGGACGTGAAACGGATCGCATCTCCCAGGAAACACGGATGCGGGTTCTGGAGGCGGTGCGCGAACTCAATTATGTGCCGCAAAGCGCGGTGCGCGAAATGCAGACCGGGCGTACCGGGCGGATCGGCGTGTTGCTGGTTCACCCGGCGGCGTTCGGGGACATGGACCCGTACCATACCGGCGTCTTATCCGGCATCCTCGCCGGGGCATGGAGGGCGCAACGGAACACGTTGCTCTACACGGCACTGGAACCGTATGCGGAAACGTTACGCCGCGAAATCCTCGGCGGCGGCGCGGACGCGGTGCTGGCGGTCGGAAAAGTCTGGTCGCCGCTCGTCGAGAGTATCGTCACACAGGCAAACCTGCCCGTGGTTTATATCTCCGTGCTCCCCCAGGAAAGTGAGATCCGGCGTAGCGTCCCGTATTTCGGGGTGGACTGCGACAACCACATGGGGGGGCGGCTCGCCATAGAACACCTTGCGAGACTCGGTCATCGGCGCATTGGCATCATTCTGGGCGGCGTGGCGTCCAAAGACCTGCCCTTTGTGCGCGAGCGGCTCGCCGGGGCCGACGCGGCAGCGACAGAGGCGGGGATATCCCTTTCACTTTTGGAGAGTGTTTCGCTCACGACTACCGTGCAAACCGTGGCGGCACGGAAGTCTACCGCCCCTACCGCGCTTTTCTTCATCGAAGGGGAAACCCACATCGCCCGCCTGCTCGCAGAAATCGCGCCGGATTGCGGCGTCCGCATTCCGCAGGATCTATCCGTGGTTGCCTTCAATTCGACGCGCCTCAGCAAAGACGCCCTGTTACCTGTGACTGCCGTTCGTCAGCCACTGGAGGAGATCGGGGCGTGTGCGGTGGCTCTCGCGGTAGATTATCTGGATAAAGGCACGACTTCCGAGAACCACGCCGGAACAGTGGTACGTCTCCCCGTCACGTTAGATGTGCGCGAATCCACCGTGCCTCCATCGCGTCAGTCGCCCCGCTGACACGAATTTTTCGCCAGCAACGTTAGTCGGTCGCGCCGTGGACGCGACCATGGCGCGGGCCACGTGGTGGTGCTCGACATTCGGCTTGAAACGGGTCTCCTATGAAGGAGGACCTGGTTTGGACGACCTCGCGGGACCGGACAGCGCGATCCAGACGGCGCAGCGCGATCCGCGCATGAAGGGGATTTACCGGCGCGTCGCCGACGAGTTCTTCAAAGCGGGCGGGGAACTGTTTACGACGTTTCTCGGTGTGAACACGTCGCACGGCTTAGTCCCGTTCGATTCCGTGATCGCGAATCAGCCGAAGCCGAAACAGGAGGCGTTCGACGAGATGGCGGCGGCAACATCCCGTCCTGCGCCGACGGTGGGATTCGCGATCCCCGCGACCATCCCGGCGGGGCGCTTTCACGTCAACCAGGAAGGCTGGCAGACCGGCAACAATGACGGCGCGGTGTCGCTCGGGAGCGGCTACCGGTGGCTCGCCTACACGGTGCGCGTCGCCAATCCCGGCGCGTTCACGCTCGCTCTGCCCGGCGCGACCGGAAGCGCAAGTCTGCGTGTCGAAGTGGACGGCAAGCCGGTCGGCTCGCTGGCGGTGCCGGGAAACGGGACGGTAGCAATCGGGAATCTCGCCGCCGGAGTGCACGGGGTCCGGCTTTTCAAAACGTCGGGCTCGGCTTCGGTCGCGTCCCTCAATATTCAGGCGGCACCGATCCTCGCGCCGGGGGCACCGACTAGCCTGCGGGCGTCACCGGGCGACATGCAGGCGACACTCAGCTGGATCGCGCCGGTCGGTCAACCGGTGACGCCCTACAACCTGTATCGCAGTAGTACGCCGAACATCCCGGTGAATGCGACCCCCGTCCATACGGGGATCACTTCCACGTCGTTCGTCGACACGCGATTAAGGAACCGGCGGAAGCATTACTACCGTGTCGCCGGAGTCAATAGCGCGGGGGTGGGGGCGATAAGTAATGAAATAAGCGTCACCCCGGCATACAAACGCGGTGCGCCTTGACATAGCCGTCGGTTCCGGCTAAACTCCGCCACCGTTACCCTGACAGCGTTGTCGGGTTTCAGGCTACGAAGCCACGCGAACCTGCGTTTCTCCCCCGAAACGTGCCGGTTTCGCGTGGC
>JACMMA010000649.1 GCA_014379275.1 Armatimonadota bacterium
CAGCACCACCAGTTCGGTGTCGAGGCACTCGGCGCATCCGGTCCCGAAATGGACGCCGAAGTAATCGCGCTGGCGATGGCGTTTTTCAAGTGTCTCGGCATTTCCCGCCTGATGCTGAAAATCAACTCCGTCGGCACGGTGGAAAGCCGGTTGCGGTATGTCGCCGCCTTGCGGGAGTTCGCCGAGCCCTTTCTTGCCGACATGAGCGACGATAACCGCCGCCGCTACGAAACGAACGCGTTACGGATGCTCGACAGCAAATCCGACCGCGATCAGGAGATACTCGCTGGGTCTCCCCTACTCTCGGACTATTTGGACGACGAGTCGCGGACGCATCACGAAAAATTGCTCGGCTATCTGGACGACCTGGGCGTGACTTATGAGGGCGATCCGCGGCTTGTTCGCGGTTTCGATTACTACGTGAAGACCGCGTTCGAGGTGCAGTCGCCCGATGTCGGGTCGCAATCCGCACTGGCAGGCGGGGGTCGTTATGACAAGTTGGTCGAAAGTATCGGCGGTCAACCGACGCCGGGTATCGGTTTCGGCCTGGGAATCGAGCGGACCCTGATCGCACTGGAGGCATTGCGTGCGAGTGTTCCCGAAATCCCGGGACCGGCCGTGTTTTTATGCCCCATCGGGGATGCGGCGCGAAAGGCAGGCGTCAAATTGCTCGCGTCGTTACGGGAGGCGGGAATCCCCGCCGACGCGGATTATACCGGACGGCGGATGAAAGGAATGCTGGAGCAAGCAGATACTCTCCGCGCCCGGTATGCCGTGGTTATCGGCGACGAAGAACTGCTAAACGCGGTCGTTAACCTGCGAGACATGACCACTAAGTTGCAAGAATCGGTGCCACTCGCATCGCTCGCGGAACGGTTGAAGGGATGATGGCATGGCGCCGCAACTGATATTCGCCGACCACTATGTTCTGACGGTCGAGAACATCGAGAATTCCGTCTCATGGTATGAGCGTGTCCTGGGAATGCGTCGGCACGAGTGGCAGGATGCGGGCGGAACCGTGCGCGTGTCGCTTCACTGGAGGGAGGGCGCGGGACGATGGCGTAAGATAAATCTCCATCAAGCAGGGACGGAAATCGCGCCGCACGCGAAAAGCCCGACTGCCGGAAGTGCAGACCTGTGTTTCATCATAGATTACAGTGTGAACCGTATGCAAGAGCACTTGAAGGAATGCGGGGTCGCCGTGGAACTTGGTCCGGTAAATCGGACCGGCGCGATGGGCGGAATCGCTTCGTTGTATGTCCGGGACCCGGACGGCAACCTGATCGAGCTTTCCGAGGATTTAATGAGCCGCCACGGGCATGTTGCTGAATGGGAAAGTCAACACCCCCGGGAATAAAAAGCGGGCAGTTCCCGGAAGAACTGCCCACCACGCATTGCCACCGCTTACGGAAGAACGATGAAACCGTTCGGGCCGGAAACAATACCCAGTATAATATCCGGCGTCTGGTCGATTCTATCGATGCCATTGTTCTGGTTTACCAGTGGCGCCGTCGCAAAAGAGCTGCCAAAGAGCGAATTCTGGACCGCCGTGATTACCGCCGTGTGACGCGCTTCAGTGGCTTGAATACCGCCCGCGACGGCGAGATACGTCTTCGTTGAGAAGAAAGGAATGGCCCCGAGATACGCCTCGGTCCCCGTCGCCTCGACGACCCGGAGCAGATCGACGACACCGCGGCGATCCAGCGAGCCGATACCGAAATCGAATGTCGCGCCGCTCAGCGCCCCGCTGGTAATCGGGGTGGCACCCGCCTGGGTGATTCCGGCAATCAGGAAATCCCGATGCTCGCGCTCCACCCGACCGAACCGGCTGACGTAATCAACGTCCGGTTGCGACGCGGTTAAACCGAGGCCGGCTACGTTGACGCCGTTGATGGTGCCGCCGGTGGTCAGGCGGATCAGTGCCTGGCGATAAAGGTCTGCCTCGGTTGCTTCGAGCGCGAGCGCATAGTTGAGTACTTTTACGTCCCCGGTGCCAAATAGGCTATCGGCGAACGTGAACGGTTGTAATGGTTTTGGCATAATGTTTTCCTTGTGTGTTTCCTTACGCGCCCACGATGAACGGTCGAACCGCCCCGAGCACCGCTACAGGGTCCGAGTAATATTGGAAGGTGTCTTCCGAAATGCCCGTACCTGTGTTCGGTCCGATGCCTCCGTCGGTCACACGTCTGCCGGTCACGACACCGGGAATACTGTAAACGGGTCCGGGATTCAGACCCAGTACATAGGCGATAGCGCCGGAGTGCCGGGCTTCCGTGGAGTGGATAGCAACCGCCGTTGCAAGCAACGATTTATCCTGTGGCGTCGCGAAGGACATGAACGGTGCAGCGCCGAGGTAAGCACGGACACCGGTTTCTTCCACAGCATAGATCGCCTGGAGAATTGTACTCAGATCAGTGCCCGCGCCCGCCGGGAGCTGATAGCCCCGTGAATTCGCCGTTGTCACAGGCGCACCCATGCTACTCAACGCAGTCGCCAGGAAGTCGCGGTGTGCTGCCTCGACGTAGGCATATTGCACCAGATAAAGGAAGCCTGCGTTCGCAGCACCGGTAGATAATCCACCCGACCCGACGCTGAGCGTGTACTCGCCGGTCGAGTTCCCGGCGGGAGCCCCGCCCAAGGGAGTGTTCAGTTCACGTCCGGAAGCCGCGTTCAAAGCTTGACGATAAAGATCGGCTTCCAATAATTCCAACGTCAGCGCATAGTTGAGAACCACTTCGTTCGCGCTTCGCCCCAGGACGCCGGGGAAGTTGGTCGGATCCGTAAATCCTGCGTTCGGGTTGTCATCGTCATCCCCGCCGCCACAGGCGATATTTGTGGATGCAAGAAGGCTCGCGGCTGCAATCCCTAAGCCCGCTGCTGTCATGCGCGTGAAAAACGCGCGGCGTGACACGGGGTTTCGACGCAGTTCGTCGAGATCGTAAGTCGTTTCGTTCACTACAGTTCCTTTCGCTCTAACCAGAATGTTTTTCTGAGTGGAGTGTATCTAAATGGTGGAGAATAGATTGTCGCTACGCGGTAGTTGTGCATGGTAGCGACGCCTTCACCGGTTTTCCCCTCGCGGGCCGAAATCAAACATAGCACAGACCGGACATCTCCATCGGGTTTCTGACTTTATGTCGAGATAACACTGCCTTTTGTTGGCATGCACAGGCAAAATCGGTTAAACTTTGCAAAATAAAGGATATCTTTAAATGAGTTTTATTTCGCAACAGTTTTTGGAACCCCCTTCCCGACTTTCCCCGGACGCCTTGGAAATCGCCCAGCGGCTCCGCGACCTCAAACCGTATCAACCCGGAAAACCGATCGAAGAGGTAAAGCGCGAGTTCGGGATTAGCGGCGAAATAGTAAAACTTGCCTCGAATGAGAATCCGCTCGGTCCCTCCCCCGCCGCTCTCCGAGCGTTGTCCGGATCGTTGCCGCGCCTCGCTTTGTATCCCGACGGCGGTTGCCACGATCTGCGCCTCGCTGTCGCGGAAAACCTGCGCGTATCACCGGAAATGTTGATTTTCGGCAACGGTTCCGACGAAATTATTCACCTGCTCGGGTTGACTTTTTTAGACGCCGGGGACGAAATGGTGATCGGCGACCCGACCTTCGTCCTGTACGAAGCGGCAGCTACACTCGCGGGAGCAAAGACAGTCAAAGTCCCGCTCACGCGCCCCGGACTAGTGCATGACGTGGATGCGATGGCGGACGCGGTGACGGAAAGAACCCGCCTCGTATTTCTCGCAAACCCACACAACCCCACCGGAACGATCGTGGAAGATAAAGCCGCGATTGGTCGCCTCTTAGAACGCATTCCTTCGCGCGCGATGCTTGTTTTGGATGAGGCGTATG
>JACMMA010000650.1 GCA_014379275.1 Armatimonadota bacterium
ATACCTGAACGAAAAAGGCATAACGCACGAGTACGCGGAATATCCCGGCGAACATAACTGGGCATACTGGGACGAGCATGTCGAGGAGAGCCTTCAATTCGTGCTTGCCGCCATGAATCCGGAAACGCTGACCGTCCCGATCACTTCGGGAGGTTGAGAACGTGATCGACGAAGGAGCGGAACCGGGCGGCGATTTTGTCGTAGTCGAAACGCTCCTCGGCGATACGACGACACGCGACACGCTTCGATTCCACATCCGCCCGGTCTACGGTTTCGAGCCAGGCGGCGAGCGCGTCGTGAAACGTCGCGCTCGCAGGGTGATACGGCGGCAAAGTCCAGCCCGCGGCGGCGCCAATGTAGTCGAAATATCCGGGAATCGGGCTGATCCCGATCGGCAAGCCACACGCCAGGTATTCGGGCATTTTTGTCGTCAGCCGGTATAGACCTAATCCGTCCAAAGACTGGGTGATGAACCCGATATGCATCGCGTTCATCACCCGCACCACCTCCTGTTCGGGAACCCTGCCGGTAAAAATAACCCGGTCCTTCATGGATTGCGGCACACGCTCCTGGAGAATGGCTTTGCCCGTGCCGTCACCGACAATCAGGAACGACATGTCCGTCCGCTTGAGTCGCCTCGCTGCCTCGATAAGTTCCAAACCGTAGCAGTAATTTTGCTTCTGTGTCCAGAGAAGACTGCCGACAATCCCGCAGATCAGATGATTCGCGGGGAGGTGGTATTCGCGGCGGATCTGCTCCCGTTCGGTTTCCGGTAGCGGACGGAAGATTCGCATGTCCGCCGCGCCTTCCACGGTGACTCCGCGCGGCGCACCGAGTTCCAACGCCCGACCCGTCAGATACGGAGTCCAACCGACGAAACCCACGGAGTGACGCATTAACAGCCGTTCGTAAATGCCGAAGGCTTTGCCGAACATCGCCCCTTTCGTAACCCGGAAGAATCCCTCGATCGGATCCCCGCTGCTGACGATATAGCGGACACCGCGCTCGCGGGCGGCTCGTATCAGGTTGAAGCCGCCGGCAATTCCGGTACTCTCCTGGTATATCAAGCGCCAGGGGCGTTCCGTGATGATGTTCCACAGTTTCCGGACAGAGCCTTTACGGTCGGTCTTGTCTACGTCATAGAACGCGCAGGGAATAGCGAGACGCGACGCCAGGCGGCGCATACGTAGGCCATGTAAGTCTCCCTTCCCGCCCGTGTTGATGCAAAGCATCTCCGCATTCTGAGCACCTTCCCACCCCGAACTGGTCATACTGTGAGCAACTCCTGATGTGCCGTAACTCGGTCACGGACACGGCATTATAAGCGAAATCCCGCTCGAACGGAACCCTTTCTTTCTGGTAGCCGTCTAAGTGATTGACGATTAGCGGGTTGCGCTCTATAATGAATGCACCGCAAAAATATTTTTGCCCGAACCCGTAACCTTTCCGACGCGCTTCGCGTTATCTGTTTGTGAACCTGCCGGATAGGTGGGTTAGGATCAACGAAAAACCATGCCAGTATTTGCCTACACCGCTAGAGCCGCCGACGGCAAGGTGCTTTCCGCCACCGCCGAGGCGATTTCGCCCATGGACCTGCGTCAGCGATTGACTCAGCAGGGTATGACCGTGAAGGATGTGAAGCCTGCCAAAGCTGCGCCCGCGAAGGCGAAAGCGGGTGCCAAAGGCGGCGGCTTCCTGGATCGCTTCTCCCGCGTCAAGCTCACCGACCTTTCCCTTTTCTGCCGCCAGTTCTCGACGATGATCGACGCCGGTGTGTCGCTGGTGCGTTGCCTTGATGTGCTGGCTGACCAGTCCCAATCCGCGAAACTGCGCCGCATCATCAACGACATGCGCTCCGAAGTCGAAGCCGGTAACACGCTGTCCAAAGCGATGGCGAAATACCCCACGGTTTTCGACAACTTGTTCGTCGGCCTTATCCGTGCGGGTGAGGTCGGTGGTGTGCTGGAAGAAGCACTACAACGGCTTTCGGGCTTCCTGGAAAAAGACCTCGAACTCCGCCGCAAGGTTCAGGCGGCGATGACATACCCGGCGATCGTTTCCGTTCTCGCGCTGGGGATCGTTATCTTCCTCGTGACCTTCATTCTGCCGAAGTTTATGGACCTGTTCAACGACCTCGGCTTGAAGCGGGATCAGTTCCCGACCATGACCCTGGTGTTGATGGATGCGTCTCACTTTCTGACGTCCAAGTGGTGGATGGCGCTCATCATTCTCGCCGTGGTGATCATCTCGGTGAAAATGTTCGGGCGCACCAAGTTCGGGCGCCGCACCCTCGACCGTTTGAAACTGAAACTGCCGGTATTCGGCAAGTTGACCCACAAGGTGGCATTGGCCCGCTTCTCGCGGACATTGTCTACGTTGCTCGCATCAGGTGTTCCGATTTTGCAGGCTCTGGAAACCGTCGCTGGTACGGTGTCGAACGAAATCATCTCAGACGCGATTCTGGATGCCCGTGCCCGTGTCCGAGAGGGCGATGTTATTTCCGAGCCGCTTCGTAAATCGAAGATGTTCCCGCCGATGGTCGTGCAAATGATCGCCATCGGTCAGGAATCGGGCGCCCTCGATACCATGCTCATGAAGATCGCCGACTTTTACGAGCAGGAAGTGGACTCCGCAATCGCATCGCTCACCGCCGCGATCGAACCGATCCTGATCGTTTTCCTGGGCTTCACGGTAGGTTTCATCGTTATCGCGATGTTCATGCCACTGCTTTCGGCGATCCAGGGTCTCTCGGGTGGTGATACGGAAGACGGCGGCGAGTAGTCTCAAGCGAGCCGAAATACTCTGAACGAAGGGGCGCGATTTTCTTCCGGGAAAGTCGCGCCCTTTCTTCTTACACGATACGATACGAGCGAATCTTATGCAGGACGAATTTTGGCTCACCTACGCTGTCACGGCGTTCCTTGAAAACTTCTGGTATCTTGTTGTCGCTACGTTCGGTGCCGTTGTCGGCTCGTTCCTGGGCGTGGTGATATACCGATTACCGATCATCGAGTTGACCCAGCCCGGGTTTCTCCCCAAGGGCTACTCGCTTTCTAACCCTCCGTCTTATTGCCCGCATTGCAAGCACAAGTTGGAGTCGTGGGAAAATGTCCCCATTCTGGGATTTTTGTGGTTGCGCGGACGCTGTTCCGACTGCAAAAAGCCGATCCCATGGCGCGATTTCGCCATGGAGCTCCTGACGGCATCCGCCTGGGTCGCCATTTTCCATCGTTACAACGGGGATAATCCGGTCGCCTGGGTGAATGTGGTATTGCTCGCACTGTTCGCCTCGGTGTTGATCGCCGCCGTTTTCATCGATCTGGACCACTTCATCGTCCCGGAAGCACTGAACCGCGTCGGCGTCGTTATCGGGCTTGCCCGGGATGTCGCCGTGATTGGGATCGCCTTTCTACTCATGCAGATGGGTTCACCGGACGACTGGTCCGTCCGCTGGAACGGGGCGCGGCTTTGGCAGGAAACGATCACCACCTATACCTATTTCGGCTGGCTCCCGCGTGGTTTCGTCGGTGCCGCCTTGTACGCCGGGCTTTTGTGGCTTGTTTCGTTCAGCGGTTTCGTTTTCTACGCCCGTGCCGACGGGGAATCGTTCGCCTCGGTAGCAAAGCGTTTCTTTACCTATGAGGACGCACCGGTCATAGAGGACACCCCGCCCTCGATTTCCGGGGCACCCAGTACCGCAGGCATCGGAATCGAGAAGGTTCCCGCGGTTGCAGATAGCGCCACCGTTACCTCGCTACCGGGGAATGTCTCGACCCCGTCTGCGGAACTCGCGGCATCGGCGGCGGGCGGGATGAATGGCGAAACATCCGAGGAAGAGGATGATTCGCCGCCGGTCCGACTCCGCTTCTCGCCTGGATTCATCGTTCTTCTGTCGGCGGGCTTACTATCCTATGTGGTCGGGCCGTGGGGAATGTTGACGGCTCTGCTTCCTCTCGCCGCTTTCATCGCGCTGACCCGCACCCCGACCGAATCGGCGGACAATGCGTTGCGGCGCTTCTTCCGTTCCGATGACCTACCCTACGATTATGACGCTCCGACGCCGTCGCTGGCCGCACCCACGCCTGAACCGGTCGTGGTCCGGACAGCATCGGAACCCGTCATCACCGGTTCCAACGTCGGCGCGATGGTGTGGAATAAAGAAGTCGGTCTTACAGATCCGCTCTTCGGACTCCGTGCCACGACCGGTGTGGAATCGCCGCCCGAGGTAGGGCACGTTTCCCCCGCCCCCACTCCCCAGGCACCCCTTTCGTTCGCCGAGTCACAAGCAGACGCCGATCAGTTTGCCAAGGAAGCAGAAAGCGGCGCACATGGCGGTATGGGGCTTGGCGATGTGAAATTAGCGATCGCCATCGGGGCGATCCTTGGGCCGGGACAGGCGGTGCTTTCGCTGATCTTCGCCGCATTCTTCGGAGCGGTCACCGGACTGATCCTGAAGGCGATTCATCGGAAGGACACCATGCGCCTCGCGGTACCGTTCGTTCCGTTCATGGCCGCAGGCGCGTTCGTGTGCCTCCTTTTCGGCGAGCAGATCATCACGTGGTACATGGGTTTCTACTCATCGCCGCAAACGCCAGCGATAAGCCGCACCGCTGGCCCCCGCCTGCTCCCGGACGGGCGCGTCGAGTTGCCGTCCGATGCCCGATTTCCGGGGCGAGGCGCGCGCCAGAACCAGCCGTGAACGGACCGATTTCCAGGGACGGACACGCATTTGTTTACGCGTTGGCGCGGCTTAACGGTCTTGGTCGCGCGACATGGAAGACACTGTCCCTGCAACTAGGTCCATGCATTTGAATTACTCCCGGAGGTTTTTGTGGCGGTAGAAAGACTCACCCCCGAATATTAGGGGTGAGTCCTAGAGTTAAATCTCGCTGACTGCCCTTGAAATCAGGGAGCGGGCGACGGATTGGGTTCCCGTATGCGCCATGTAGTCCGTGGACAGGTCGAGGAACCCGGCCAGGTAGTCCAGCTTATCATCGCCAATGTCCACATATTGGCGTAAGTTCTGAATCGCGTTTTCTTTCGTGATGCCGCGCTCAGCGATAAAATTTCCCGCCCAACCCGAAACCGACTGCAGCGACGTGCTGATGAAGCCGAGTTTATCGGCGTCGCCCCCGCCGGGTATCAGGTCCCGGATACGCTGAAACGTGGTGTTTTGTGTCAGGTCGCCGGTGCCGCCCTGCCCGACCCGGTCGATCACCATACGCATGAAATCCGGTCCGAGGGGAATCAAACCATCGAAAGTGATCAACGCCGCCATGCGGATCAGCGAGTCTTTCTCGTAAGAGGCGAGTGCCGCGACGAAGTCGCCGATCGAGTCGCCCGGGAGTCCGTTGGTGTAACAGAATGCCGATACTTCGCCGACGAGTTTGACGCCGAGATCGAACGCTTGCGTCTTGTCTGCTTTTGGTGTGATTTTGGATAGGAACCCGAGGAAAGGTATCTTCTCCCCCACTTTGTTTGCCATAGCCGCCATGCCCAGAGTTTTGTCGGTTGCGTC
>JACMMA010000651.1 GCA_014379275.1 Armatimonadota bacterium
GAATAGTCCTTGGCGGCGTCCATCATCAGGTAGAACATCTCTTCGGCACTGACGAAAGGCGGCGTCGATCCGCGCGGCGGCTTGTAATGACTCAAGAAATCACCTCGGTGGTAAGCTGGCTGGCTCGCCGTCCCGACCCGTCACGGAAGACGAAGGCGGCTCGGGGGTATCCGCGCACCGCCTCAGGATTGCGGCGGGGGGACTGCTCCGTCGACTCGGGTCGCGGAATCGGGTTATCGCGTCCCGGCAGGAGCTGCGCGAAGAGGTCGTCACTGTTTTTACTGGCGGAACTGCTGCCGCCGCCATCACTTGCCGAAGGAACCATGATCCCATCTCTCTTCCATGCGCGACGAAACCTGTGCCATGCAGGTTAGGTGGGGCAGATCAGGTTGCGCACGGGCGCGGGCGGAATCCAGATTCCAGCGCCCAAATGGGGTCTCTTAAATTCCATTTGACCGAAGTATACCCTATAAACGGCACCATCGCCGACCCGATACCTGCGTCAATCGAGCCTGGTTCCGTCGGGAATATTCAGGAGCAGTCGTGCGAGTCGTGGCTACGGCAAAAGGGCACGCTGCTGCCACGCGACGGCCGCCCTACCGCGTTATCTTCTCCGCATTTGTCGGCACGGGTTCGGGCGTGACGCGCTCCTGCTCCAGAACGACCGACGTGCCGCGCGCGCCTGTGTGCAGGTAAACGCGGTCTGCGGTGCGCAACATGAGCGGGAACCCGTACCCGAGCGTGCCCGCCGTCGTGTAGCCGCGCTCCAGCGTGGCGCGGTGGAGCGAATCCTCGGCGATCCCGCCGCCGCCGTCTATCACCCACACCTGTACCAGTCCGTTCGCGCCAGCGTGGGAAACGTACACGCACCCTGCGGCGCGACCGCCGCCGTGGACGACCGCGTTCATCGCCGCCTCGCCCGCCGCCAGGAGGAGGTCGTCGGTGCGTTCGGGGGAGAAACCTGCCTCCCTGCAGGCAACGCCGACAAGACGCCGGAACCCGCTGAGCGAGTCCCGCGATAGCGCGACCGAAGGGGTGCCGACAGGAACGTCCGCAGGCGGGATAGGGAGATCGGATGCCGAGTCGCAAAGGCGCAATCTCCCGTCGGTCACGGAAGCCAGCACTTCCCGCATGAAGCGGCGCTGCCGCTGCGCCGCTTCCTTCTCGTCCTGAATGTCGGTGGACGTGCCGACCCACCTGCGGACGAATCCCGCCGCGTCGAACAGCGGCACGGTGCGACCCGTGTGCCAGCGATATTCGCCGTCATGGCGCCTGATGCGGTACTCGAATTGCCAGGGCTGGCGGCATCGGATCGCCTCGTCGCGCTTGCGAACGTCCAGGCACTCGCCCAAGTCCTCGGGGTGAACCACGTCGCGCCACCCCATCCCGTAAGACTGCTGGCGGGGCACGCCCGTGTACTCGGCGAAGCGGGCGTTGAGGAACAGGACCCCGCCGCGCGGTCCCGAGAACCACATCTTGTGGGGCACCATGTCCGCCAGTTCTCGCACGTCGGCGTCAACGAAGTCTACGGTCGGCGTGTTGACAGAGGCGACGACCACGCCGCCGCCGAATAACGGCGGGGCGGGAAACATCGCCCCCGCCCCGAAAGGGTTTCCGTCAGCACCTTCCGCGCGGGAGTAAATCGCGGGCGGTTCCTGTCTCGTCGTCATGGTGCCTGATTCTATAGCAAGATGCGTGCCCCGTTGCAGAGGCAAGCCGCTATCGGACGATTAAAAAAGTATCCGCGCAGGAGGGCGATACAATGGAGTGGATGGGGCAGAGGCTCCCTCCGCCCCGTATAATAAATGATGACCTTTCCACATACCGATCGATTACCGCAGCGGAGGCGCCGGAAACTTTGACACGTATCAAGATTTGTGGAATCACCAATTCAGAGGACGCCCGCGCCGCCGCACGACTCGGGGCGGACGCGCTCGGCTTCATCGCGGTGCCGGACACGCCGCGTTATGTATCGCCGGACCGAATGCGTGCCGCATCCGCCGGTCTGCCACCCTTCGTGAACCGCGTCATCGTCGTGCGGGAGATGACCGCCGCCGCGGGCTACCCGGCGGACACCGTTCAGTATTACGGCGGAGACAGTGCCGCCCCCGGCTTGCGGCGCATACGGGTGTTCCGCGTCAAAGATCAGGAAAGCCTCGCGGAACTGCGCGACTACCGACACACCCCGCACGCGATTCTGTTAGATACCTTTCATGACACGGCGCTCGGCGGCGTGGGAAAAACCTTCGACTGGTCGCTGGCGACCGCGGCGAAGCAGATCGTCGGCGACATTCCGCTCATCCTCGCCGGGGGACTGACACCGGAAAACGTGGCCGATGCCGTACGCGCCGTTCGCCCGTACGCGGTGGACGTTTCGAGCGGCGTGGAAGCCGAACCGGGACGCAAGGATCATGACAGGGTCCGC
>JACMMA010000652.1 GCA_014379275.1 Armatimonadota bacterium
CGCCCGCGCCGAGCGTAATCACCACGTCGCCGGGTTGGACGAACGCCGCCAAGTGCTCCGGCAAATCGGCTTTGTTCGGGACGTAGCGAATGATTTCCGGTTGGTCCGCCAGCGCGTCTATGGCGTCCGCCAGCACTCCGGACGTTACACCAGCGATAGGTTGTTCGCGGGCGAGATAAATATCCGTCACGAACACCGCATCGGCGAACTCGTGCGCGAGTGATTCGGCGAACTCCCCCATCAAATCCCGCGTCCGCGAGGGCAGATGCGGCTGAAACACCGCAACGATCCGCCGCCCCGGAAACGCCGACCGCGCCGCCGATAGCGTCGCGCGAAGTTCTGTCGGATGGTGTGCATAATCGTCGATCACCGTCACGCCGCCCACTTCGCCCAACCGCTCAAATCGCCGCCCCGTCCCCGTGAACGACTCCAGACCACGGACGATATCACCTACGGGGACGCCAATGCCCTGTGCTACCGCGAACGCTGCCAGAGCGTTGAGCATATTGTGCCGCCCAGGGACAGAAAGGCGAATTCGGGCTTGTGGTCGACGTGGATTGTGCCCCATGGCATACACATGTACACCTGACACAATATCGAAGGACATACCGTTTTTCTCGGTACGAACATTTGTTGCTTCGTAAAGGCTGCCCGACTCTATACTGTAAGAACTAACGCCCACAGAGTCAGATTCCGATTTCGCAAATTTTGCGTCCGACCATTTATTAATCACGTCAAGGGTCTTGGCATCCTCTTCGCAAAATACCACAAGACCTTTCGGATTCACCTGCCCGATGAACCGCTTAAATGAATCGAAAACGTGTTGCTCTGTGCCGTGGTAGTCGAGGTGGTCGGCTTCGATGTTCAAAACCACGGCGACTTCCGGGTGCAGATATAGGAAACCGTCATATGCCTCACAGGATTCCGCGACCACGAACTCCCCTTTGCCGTTTCGCGCGTTGCCGCCGATCAGCGGCAGGTCGCCGCCGATAAGAACCGTCGGGTCAAGGTTCGCCGCCATCAGGATCGACGCGACCATGCCCGTCGTCGTCGTCTTCCCATGCGTTCCGGCGATAGCGATGCCGCGTCCGGCGTTCACGATGGCACCGAGAACTTCCGGGCGACGATAGATCGGGATGCCCCGCTCCTTCGCCGCGATGACCTCCGGGTTCGCCTGCGGAATCGCATCGGAGACGACGACAGCGGAAACGTCCGCACCGACGTTCGCCGCGTCATGCCCCGTGTAGATCGTCGCGCCGACGGCTTCGAGTCGCGCCTTCACGGCCGCCGAAATGCCGGGGTCCGCGCCGCGAATCGTGCGCCCGCGTTCGGCAAGCACTTGCGCAATCGCGCTCATGCCCGCCCCGCCGATGCCGACGAAATAGAGAGCGCCGTCTGGTGGGAGTTGGCGGGGTTCGTTTGGGATTATGTGGTCTGTGTGATGCATCGTTTGGTTCCGTGTTTACCCCTCTCCCCCGGGTACCCAGGGGGTACCCGGGGGAGAGGGGTAAAACGGGCGACTCAGTTCCGGACCTCGGGTCCTACAATCATACCGTGCCGCCCCGATACCGGCGAACGCCATGAGCTCGCGCCAGGCGTGGGGACGGACGCTGACGCCCGTGCCTCGGATTCGTCGGCGACGCGGCGTAGCTCTCGCGCCATGTCGCGCGGGTCGCGGCGGAACGGGTGTTGCGAAATGTTGAGCAGCACACCGATAGAACCGAGCGTCGCCACGAGGGATGAGCCGCCGTAGGACAGAAAGGGGAGCGGTATCCCGGTCGCCGGAATGACGCCGGTGACGACGGCGATGTTCTCGAACGTTTGTACCGCGATAATACTCGTAATGCCGGTCGCCAGGAGTGAGCCGAACGGATCCTTGGATCGTCCGGCGATGTGATAGCCGCGTGCGATCAGACCGAACAGCAATGTGATCGTGAGCGTCGTACCCACGAAACCAAACTCTTCTCCTAGAATAGCGAAAACAAAGTCGGTTCGCTGTGCGGGCAGGTTACCGGGAAACTTTTCGCGCGATTCGCCCAAACCTAACCCGAGAGCGCCGCCCGTGCCGAGCGCAATCGTCCCGCGCTTCACCTGCCAGCCCGCGCCCTTGACGTCGGCATCGGGGTTCATGAACGTCTCGATGCGTTTCCACCGATAGTTATCCGTCCCTTTCGCCAGCGATAAAAATAAGCCTGCCATGAACGCCCCGGCGAGTGCCGCGGCAATCCATCGTTTCTTGACGCCCCCGGTGAACAGCATCAGCAGTGCCGCCCCGAACAGCGTGATCGCGGTCCCGAGATCCGGCTCTTTTTCGACGGCAAGAATCGTTGCCACGGGCACCAGTACCAGCGACCATATTCCGGCGGTCAGCGGCTGCTGCGCGATGCGCGGGCGCAGTGCCAGGCACTTGGCGAGATATAAAATCAGGAAGACTTTCGCGAATTCCGACGGCTGCAGTTGCACGGGCCCGATCTTGATCCATCGCTCCGCGCCCTGCGCTCCGTGCCCAGCGAAATGCACATAGATCAGCATCGCCATCGTCAGAATCATCCCGGCGTCGGCAAACTTCGCGAGTTTCCAGTACGGTATTTTCGAGACGATGCCCATGAAAATCAGTCCGACAACGGCGAAAAGGGCCTGCCGCTTCAGGTAGTACATCGGATCATTGCCGGTCCAGTCCTGCGACTCGGCAATCGCGTACGAGGCGTCATATACCAGCACGACGCCGAACGAGACGAGCAGCAGCGTCAGGACGAACAGAATCCAGTCGGGCGCGAACGCCTTGTCCACCGGGAGGTAGCGTGGGTCGGATTTGGTTTGGTTTATTGTTGTGGTCATCGTTTTGGTGCCCCCACCCCCCTCCCCCGCTCCGCAGGAGAGGGGGGAGTAGACGCGTCAAAAATGTTCGGTTTACTGACTAGGTTTCGCGCCGTGTTTTGTATGGTTTGTAGAACTAGAGGAAGGTTGTTTACCACGTCTGTATCGCTTATCCGCACGAACGTATAGCCACGTTCGGCTATCATCATTTCTCGCTCCCGGTCGCGCTTGGCTTGCTCCAGTTCGTTATGATACCCACCGTCAATTTCTACGATCAACTTAATTGCAACGCAACAGGAGTCGGCGATAAAGCGTGTGAATTGAACGGGATGCTGACGGCGGAAACGCAAACCGTCCATACTCCTGTCGCGCAACGATTCCCACAGCAAAGCCTCGCTCGCTGTCGGTTCGCGCCGGTGCCCTCGCGCCAACCCAATCTGCAGAGCGGCACGCATCTCCTGCTCCCCCCTCTCCTGCGGAGCGGGGGAGGGGGCAGGGGGCGACTATTCTTCAGCGAGTCTTCCATTACCGTACCCCCCCGATACTAAGATAAGGCGCCAGCAAGACCCCGAGCGCGGCGAACGCCAGTGCGGCGACGTAGAATCGCGCGACGACCTGCGTTTCCTTCCAGCCCAACTCCTCGAAGTGGTGATGGAGCGGCGCACGGCGGAAAACACGGTTCGCCTTCGCGAACTCTATACCGTGCTTGATGCGACGGTATTTGAACACGTAGCGCTGAATCATCATCGAAAGAATTTCCGCGACGTAAACCCCGCCGACAACGAGTAGTAGCGCCTCTTGCTTGATGACAATAGCCGCCGCCGCCAGCCCCATTCCCAATGCCAGGGAGCCAGTGTCGCCCATGAATACTCTCGCCGGGTGCGCGTTGAACCACAAGAACCCGGCACACGCGCCCGCGAATGCTCCGTAGAACGCCGGGACGCCGAGCGCGGGACTGCCGAACGCCGCGACCGCGCCGAGCGTGAGCGACGCAATGAGCGTTGTCCCGGATGCCAAGCCGTCCAAGCCGTCGGTGAAATTAACTGCGTTCCCGAAGAAGCATAAGTACAGAATCACAAACAGATAATAGAAGACGCCCAGGTCGAGCCAGTAGCCATTGAAGTAGAGCGCGGTCGTGATGCCGTTGACACCGACCAGAGCCAGATATCCGGCGAACAGGGCTGCAACAGCGACTTGCAGACCGAGTTTTGTTCGTTCGGAAAGCCCCGCACCGTTCAGTTTTTTTCGCGCCTTGCCCAGATCGTCCAGAACACCGATGCCGCAGGCGAGCACGAAAACGATCAACACCATACAGGCGGGAGCGCAGATGCGCAGGAGCCAGGAGATCGTCGGGTTGGACGCGGCGTTCGCGCCACCGGCGAGTTCCAGGTAACGGGTGTAACTCTGCCACAGTCCGAACGGCGCGGCAATCAGCGTGGCGGCGAGAATCAGCAGGCCGCCCATGGTCGGGGTGCCGTGCTTGATCTTGTGCGCGTCGGGGGCGTCTTCCGACACCGGCTGTCGCGCTTTGGCGTTCGCGAGTGCCTCGACGACCTTGCCACCAAAAAGGAGCGATAGGAGCAGGGCGACCACGAACGGCAGGGCGAGGGTGGCCAATTACTTCGCCTCCATCAGCGCATTGACAATCGTTTCCATCGCCATCGCCCGTGACCCTTTGATCAAGATCGCGTCGCCCGGCTGGACGATGAAGGCGATCAGTTTCGCGGCGTCGCTGGACGTATCGAAATAGTGGATGTTGTCGAGCGAGAATCCTTCGGCGAGTGCCCCGGCGGCGATCTTCTTCGCGTCGTCGGTGCCGATGAGGATCAGGGTGTCGGGTTTGGCGATTTGCGCGGCGGCACGACCGACTAGCGAGTGCCCCTCGTCTGCGAACGCGCCGAGTTCTTTCATTTCGCCGAGCACCGCGATCCGCTTGCCGTTCGTACCGACCGTCGCGTCTTTGAGGGTTTTCAGTGCGCCGACCATCGAGTCCGGCGCGGCGTTGTAGGCATCCGATAATACCGTAACACCGGTCGGCGAGGTGAGCACTTCGAGTCGCATCGCCGGTGCCTTGAAGCGATGAACGGCGCGGGACATCGTGTCGAGCGGGATTTCCAGCACGTCGCCGACCGCGACCGCTAAAAGCGCGTTCTTAATATTGAACTCGCCGGGCGACGGCAGGAAAAATTTCTGCGTCGCGGTCCCGGTCGTCACGGTGAAGCGGTAGCCGTTCTCCTGTTGCGCGATCTCGGACGCGGCGACATAGCCCTCGGATCGCGCCGGAGGCACGGGCGGCAAGACACGCACCATCACCTTCCGCCCCGCGAACTTGCCCGCAAGCCGTTCGGCATACGGGTCATCCGACGAATAGACAGCGACGCCATCTACGGGAAGGAGTTCAAACAATTCGCCCTTCGCATCGGCGATGGCTTCGCGCGAACCCAACAGTTCAATGTGCGACGTACCGACTCCCGTAATAACACCGATGGTCGGCGCGGCGATCTCGGCGAGTCGCCGGATCTGCCCTGCCCCGCGCATCCCCATTTCGACCACCAGCGCGGTGTGCGTCGGTTCCATGTCGAAGATAGTCTGCGGAACCCCGATCTCGTTGTTGTGATTGCCGACCGACTTGTGGACGTTAAACGTCGTGCCCAGAATATCGGCGATCATCTCTTTGGTCGTGGTTTTCCCAACGCTCCCGGTAACCCCGACCACCGGACCTTTGAACTCATCGCGCAATAGTCGGGCGATGTCGCCGAGCGCATGAAGCGTGTCGGGAACGATCACGTGCGGCAGTTGCGGTTCGCCCGGTTTGAGCGTCCGGTCGGTCAAAAACGCCACCGCACCCGCGTCCGCCGCCGCCTGCAAAAACGCGTGCCCGTCGTGGTTTTCGCCGCGCAACGCGACGAACAACGCGCCGGGCTTGATGGTGCGCGTGTCGGTGGAAACCGAGGTGATCGTCTCCTCGCCGGATTGCAACGGTTGCGCGGAGTGTCCGGGGAGCATCGTGAGTGCCGGGAGCCCCCCCGCCCCCAATTCTGGGGGAGCCGGAGGGGTTGCAGACGCGTTGCTCATTACCGGCGAACCGACCTCGGCATTTCCGGCTCCCCCAGAATTGGGGGCGGGGGGGCTCCCGGCACTCACGACGCTCCCACCACTGACGGCTACCCCCGCCGCATTCGGACCGTCCACCACGCCGCCACCGGTTACTTCGGCTATTTCATCCAACGTTAGCGGGCGGAGCATTTTTCGATTTCCTCTTTCGCGACCTGTACATCGTCAAACGGGAAGGTTTCGGTACCGATGATCTGATACGTCTCGTGCCCCTTGCCCGCGATAACGATGGTATCACCCGCTTGCGCTAGCGACACGGCAAGTCCGATTGCTTTGCGCCGGTCCACTTCGCGGTACACCGTCGCGCCCGTGACGCCGTCCATGCCAGCCAGCAGATCGTCCAGAATCGCTTCCGGGTTTTCGGTGCGCGGGTTATCCGAGGTCGCGATAGCGATGTCGGATAACTCTTTCGCGATGCGCCCCATCTTCGGGCGTTTCGTCTTGTCCCGGTCGCCGCCGCACCCGAACACGGAGATCAGACGCCCTTTGGTAAGCGGTCGCGCCGACTTGAGAACGTTGTCTAAGCCGTCCGGCGTGTGCGCGTAGTCCACGAGAACGGCGAACTCTTGCCCCGCCTTGACCGGCTGGAATCGACCGGGAACCGGCGGGCATGTACGCAGCCCTTCCGCGATAACTTCCGGCGACAGACCCCGCGCAACGCCGTAGCCCACTGCGGCCAGAGAGTTCTCAACATTGAACGTGCCTCCGAAGCCAAGATGAACAGGAACCTCGCTTGTGTGAGTTAATGCTCTATAAATAATCTGGTCTACCGCAAGCGATACATCCTCCGCTATTAAGTCGGACATATGTATGGCCATATAATCGGACTGGGCGAAATAGATCACTTTTGCCTTATCTTCCGTTGAATTTACGACGGAATGAAAGTAATACTCACCTAATTTTAAATCTGCTTCGCAGTTAATGACCGCTACGTAGTGCTTACCTGCAGCCAACGCGGCTTTCGCGTACTCCGTAAACAGCAACCCCTTCGCGTCCCGGTAGGCTTCCATCGTGCCGTGGTAGTCTAAGTGGTCTTGCGTCAGGTTGGTGAAGACGGCAACGTCGAATAAGCAGCCGTCCGTGCGGCCGAGCGCGAGGGCGTGGGAGGCGACCTCGATAGCGACCGCCGTTACGCCTTCGTCCACGCACCGGGCGAAGAACGCTTGCAGGTCTATCGCTTCCGGCGTCGTGCGGTCCCCCTCGACGATCACGCCGTCGATGCCGAAACCGAGCGTACCGACATACGCCGTCTTGTCGCCCGCCGCCCGCGCGATGCTTTCGATCATCAGGGCGGTCGTCGTTTTACCGTTCGTGCCGGTGACACCCGCCAGGTGCAGTTTCGCTGTCGGGTTGTCATAAAACGTGACCGCGATCTGTGCCATCGCTTTACGCGTGTCGGGGACGACGATGCACGGAACCGACAGGTCGGCGAACTCCCCTTCGTGCCCGACCTCGATCACGACCGCCGACGCGCCTTTCGCGACCACGTCACGCACGAACGTATGCCCGTCGAACTTCGCACCCGGCACGGCGATAAACAACGTCCCCGCCGTCACCTTGCGCGAGTCGAACGAAATAGAGGTGACAATGGTTTCCCCGGCG
>JACMMA010000653.1 GCA_014379275.1 Armatimonadota bacterium
AGAAACGTTTATAGCGGTAATGCTTTCGATATTGATCGGGCGACGATCTCCTCAGCGGTTACCTCGCGACGTTCCTGTGTGGAAAGATAGATGCCCTCAGAAATGAGCATCGTATTCAGAGCGATCTCGGCGGTCGGCAGTAACGCAATCTTGCCCTGCAATGCCGCGATCCAATGGCGTTGCGACGACGAGAACGTGTCCGTATCGCCGTCCTCGGTGCGCAGTTTGCGCTTGCGATAGCCGAAATCCCCCATATTCGCGCCGCTATTTAGGTCGAGATCGCCCGCCGAGCGGAAGAAGCCGAACGGGTTCAGGCGGACGCCGCCCTCACTGCCGACGATATACGACCCCTCGAACGAATCCAGGTGGATCGCCCATGCCTCGATAACGTCCATAGTCATATCACCACCCGCGAAGCGCACGAACCCCATGCCAAGTTCCTCCACATTCGCGCCGGAAAGTTCCGACCGCTTCGGGTCCATCGCCATCTTCTGATAGGTTTGTCCGGAAACACGTTCCACGACGGGGTTACCGAGCAGGTGGAGTATCTGTGAGATGTGGTACACACCCATGTCGTAGAGCGCGCCACCCGCACTCTTTTCTTTTTGCACGAAATCGGCGCGACCGTACCCATCAATGTAGGGTCTCCCCCGCCGCCGGTGCCCCGTGGAGCGGGCATGATACAGCGTCCCGAGTTGCCCGGCGGCGATCAACTCCTGTGCGGCACGGGTTTCCGGCGAGTACAAAGTCGCGAGTTGGATATGCAGATACAATCCCAATTCTTTGGCCCGGTCTCGCATGGCTTGTGCATCGCGATAGGTGCCCGCCATCGGCTTTTCGCAATACACCGGGCGGCCTGATTCCAGCGCAGCAATAGTGCCGGAAATATGCAGGTTGTTGTGCATACAAATATCGATGGCGTCCAGATCGTCGCGCCGGAGCATCTCAGCGGCGGTGTAGTAAACGTTGGGGATGCCGAACTTGGCGGCGGACGTATCTGCCGCCTCCGGTCGGATGTCGGCACAGGCAACCACCTCGGCGTCAGCGATTTCGGCGTAGTTGGCGAGATGCGACTGCGCGATTTGCCCGCACCCGATAATGCCGATACGAACGGGGCGCCCGGTAACAGGGGTCATAAAGAATACCTTTCTGCATTGACCTTTCACAACGTTTCATCGTCGCTCAAGGAATACTTTAGAGTACGCCGCCGCTCACGAAACTCCTTTACCTTCGTGATCCCTGTCGGCGGAGTCAAAAAAATCGGTCGAGTAGCACGGTCTGTGTGCTGATCGGTTTCGCCTTTCTGGAAGCGACATCTTCGCGACGATACGTGGCGACAGTGACTTTGCCCGGTTTGATTCCGGTCAGATATGTAGCGGACCATTGTTTCACCGTGCGTTCGCGGAGCGGGTCCACCACGGCGACCCCGGTCACGCCCGTTTCGCCACTCTGGTACGAGACGATCAACACCGGGCGGCCGGACGTGAGGCGGGTTTCACTTACTTTGGTGATGGGCTGCGGGAATGCGGCGATACGGCGCGACCTGCCGGTTAGCGTGTTGAAGTAGTACAGGGATTGACCTTCGGCTTCGAAGCCCCCTCCGCCCCCAGTTTTCCAGTAGATGACATCATAGCCGTCGCCGGTGATCTGTGCATGGGATACCTGGTCCAGGGTGGTCGGGTTCACGCCGGTCGCGGTTATGGTCGCACGGTCCTTCTTGTTGTCGTAAGAAATCGCTACCTGGTTCGCGATGCGCGGCGCGAATGTTAGTCCATACGCCCCGTACTGGACCGCGCTCGTCCCGATGGCGGAGAGCGTCCCGCCGCTCGCTGGAGAGCCAATCAGCAGAATGGTTTCCCGGTACGGTTTTCCATTCTGCCGTGTAAGCGACACGGACAAACGATCCGCGCGACTGCTACGCTTCCACGTCCCGTTTTGCACGGTAGCCGGTTGGGTGTCTGTTTCTATGGAAGCGAGCAAAGCGCGGCCATCCTGGAAGAGCGACAATGCCCGGGTGAACTCACCCTTTGCACTGGTCCCCCGATGCACATACGGGAGCGGATTCGCCCCCGTGGCGGTTTTCGTGGACGCAGGCGCAGCGGTTGCTTGAAGCGGTTTGGCGAGCATCGGCACCGGAAGAAGGGCGACGGAAACGGCAAGTGCGGCGAACGTTGCCGCAACGTATTTCGATGTATTCATAACCGGTTTGTACCCGGATACCGCCGACAAAAGTCGCGTATCAGGTAGGAACTGGTTTTGTCGTTCCGAAATCGCCCTCCGCCCACAAAAAACGGTGCCTAATTCACTTGCTTCCGGATGGTTCAGAGGCGGCGGGCCAGATCGCGTTGAGAATTTTCGCCAGACGGTACCCCGCCAACACCGCTTGACGTTCCGCGATCGGGCGGCACGTTTCCATGTATTTTGTGTCGGGCGTTGTTGCCGCGGGATACACCACCGTCTTCAGGAACACCGCCCCTTCTTCCATCCATTTCTGCGGGTCGAGAACACTACTTTCCGGCAGACTGCTTTCCGGGAAGCGTGTCGTCAGAGTGACGGCAAGGGCGCGGGCCTTGTCCTCGTTCTCAGTTAGAGGACCTTCGCCGCGGGCGAATGTGCCCAAAGCACCGTCCCAGAGACTGTGCAGGTTGCGGGCGTACGGTACGTCTTCCAGGGTGAAACCGTTGCCGCCCGAATCTCCGTCCGGCATCTCCTTAGTATAGCGGCTGCCACTATGCAAAGGATTGTGTGCATCCTCGACCGTGTGAATCAGGAAGCGAAGGGACCGTGCCTTATCGCCGTCGGACGCTTTCTCACTTTGGAGCACCTTTATATTTTGCTCGACCGCCCAGGCAACGTCATCCGTGTGTGGCTTTTCCGGGAAGGGAGTACCGTCCGGGCTGTGCGCGTGGTTGCTGTAGTGCCATCGGTCATAAAGGCGTACTCCGTCGGCACGTATGTTGTCCATCCAGACCGAGCTCGTCAGGAGATCCGGAGTCCTTGTATCGGTAACCATCGGAATAAGGCGCGAAGTGTTCTTTTTCGCCTCGTCGGAAAGGCGGGTTTCGGCGATCGCGGTGATAGTCATGTGCCCGGTCGCATTCCAAGCCCGTGCCGCAGGAAGCAGCGACAGGCTCGCAGTGATTAAAAGCGTATTTACAAGCAGGGTAGCGACACGGAGACGTGGAAGGGGAAAACGGTGCATGATGAGTAGAAAGTCCTTTTCCCTCTACTATAGCGGATTTAGATTAAGACAATGTTAAGAAGAAAATGGTTAGAACCGCGCCCCGACGATGTCGAACTGTAAGCGGCGCGAAGTGGTGGAATAGTAGACGGCGAGGTCGCGTCCGCCGAGTCGGTAGAAGACGCCGTATTCCAGTTCGTTGAAGCGGCTACTGAACGCGCCCGCGTATTGCGCGGTGAAGTAGCGGGTGCGGGTGCGCCATGGGCCGCCGAGAGCGACGTTCAGTTCCGCGGTGACGTTGTCGCTGGGGACATCCAGACCGCGCGACGCCCCGATGGAAAGGGACGCGGCGCGGAACGGTTCGGCGTACAGACTGAAACCGACCCGGTGCCGTCCGATGCTATCGGACGTGAAGCCGTTCGTGAGCGGCGTCTGCGTGTAGTCGTAGGTCATGTTGGCGAAGTTAACGCGCCCGAAACGATACCCGAATGCGGTGGTGCCCAGAACCGTCGCGCCACTGCTTCCCAGACCGGTTTGCCCGTCTCGTTGCGGCGCGACCCACGTTTGACCGAGCGAGAACGATTGCGACACCGACACCGAGCGGGTCAGCGGCAATTGGGGCGTGGTTAGGCGCAGCGTGGTGTAGTGGGTGTCCACGTATCCCCTGCCTTCCGCGTTCACGCCGTAGAACATCTGCCGCGCCGTGCCAAGGTTGAGCGAATAGTTGAGTTTTTGCACCCCGAGAAGCGGTCGCGGGTCGGTCGCGCCGTACAGTTGGGTGCGCACATCGCCGCCGGCGCGCGTCCGGTTTCCGTTGATGTCATTTCTAGATGGTGCATATGAACCGGAGCCGTTGGCATTCAACGTCACCGAACCGAAACGGCGCGACAGGTTCATCGTTCCGAACAGGTCGCTGTGATTCGGCGTGTCCATGTACAGGTTGCCGTCGATCTTGCCTGGAAGACGCTCGGCGTGTCGCAGGAACGCGCCCCAGTCCGAGCGCGTCAATCCCGTCACCTGCGCGGTGCCCTCGCTACGCTTGCCGTTGTAGTTCTGCTCCAGATCGAAGGACCAGCCGGCCTTGTTGGAATACGCGGAGGAGCCGACGCGGGAGCCGCGCCGTATGTGTAGCGTGTTTATGCCGCTCGGTTGGACGTTCAAGTAAAGCGGGAAATCCACGGTGACGCCCTGGGAGTTGACGCCGACGACCTGCTCCGCGAACAGTTCCCGCTGGTTGAGTGGCATGACATGGAACGGCAGTGACGCGGTTTTCACGCCGTCCAGGTAGAACGTCGCGCCGCGAAACTGGATGACGCGCCCCGGCTGGATGTTGATACCCCGCGCCGTAACGGCGACGCTGCTATCGGAAATATCGGCGAGGGCGAAGGCTTCGTATCCGATGACTTTGCGCGACCCGTCCCCGGGCGGTTTTTCCGTGATGACAGGTATCGCGTCCACCCAGAGTCCGGTGGAGCGTCCCTCCGCATCGATGCGCTCGGCAATTCCCTGCCCCGATAGCATGTTGAAATTCAGGTTGGTGTATTGCTTCTCGTCGTCCCCGACCGTCAGCTTCACATTCCCCGCAGCCACCACGTTGCCAGTGCGTACCTCGTACTGGAGCGCGTCCGCCGACAATTCGATGTTGCGGAACGATACTTTTGCGCCGCCGTCTTTGCCGTTCGCCTGGATGACTCCTTTGTCGGCGGCGTAACCGGTGTACTGCGATCCGTTGATGCGCACCCATTGCGGACCGATCTCGGCGGCGTCGGCTTCGTTAGAAAAAATAACCGTGATCTGCGCGGGCGTGGCGCGACCGCCGCTATCGAGGTTCGCAGTGATCAGCGACGCGGCGGGCAGGTCACCGGAAGTGAGGATGACGCGCGCGACACCGTTTTGTGTGGTCGCCAGCGTGTTATCTAATCGCCCCGCCGTGACGGCGAAACGGACCTGGGTTCCATCCGGCACGACCCGTCCGGCATCATCGCGTACCTCGGCGGTAATGACCGTGGTACTGCGCCCATCGGCTTTGATGGTATAGGGCGCGGCGGTAAGACGGATCGTGGCAAGACCCTGCGCGGATGCCGCCGATGGCGTAATCGCGACCAGAGTGGTCAACCCGCCAAGGGTGGCAAAGGAGCCGCCGACAAGGGCGGTATAGCGCGGGGAGGTACGCATAAACGTAAACGGGGGTTAGGTGTCAGGTAATCGCGAGCGGGTATCGGGGGAGACACGGTACCCGCTCGATTTTCGGTGCCGGGCTATTTCCCGGATGCCCGACATCCGACACCTATTTTTTCTTCTTCGTCTCAACCTTCGGCATCGGGAACAGCGCATTCACGGTTTGTTCCGCGACGGTTTCGGCGGCGCGGGCGACTGCGGAACCTTCCTGGCGATTCGCAGCGACATCTTCCGGCGCAACGCCGATCGCTTTTTCCGCGACAGTCCCGAGTTGGGTGCCGTCTACGGCTTTACGGATCAGGGAAACGGTAAAGGTAGCAGTGCGGGTCGCGGCGTCGTACTTGTAGTCAGGAACATCCACGATCACATACTCGTCGGCACCCATTACCTCGGCGACACGCTGGGCGACGCGTTCGTCGTCGGTCGGGTTCGCGGCGTTCTCGGCCTTGATCAGGCTTTCGGCAACCGCGCGTTGCACGGTTGGAAGTCGCCGGCTGTAAACGAACGCGCCAACCCCCGCCATGGTCAAGCGACTCTTCAAAGCGTCCGTGATCAGCGTTTGTGCGTTTCGCGCCGATTTGTTCACCTCACCTTTGCCGTCAGGGTTCGCCCCTTCGAGCATCGGGGGGAACATCACGATGTTCGACGGTGGCGCCGCTACCGGCGACGTCGTTTTTGTGTTTTGCGCGGTCGCGGCGAGCGGCAGGGCGAACGCGGCGAGGGCAAGAACGGAAAATATTTTAGTTCGGTTCATCGTTGGTGTATGGTTATCCAGTTGATATGGTCTGAAACATGCCACGCCGGGTAGCGAGCCCGGCGTGACAGAAGAGATGTTAGCGCAGTGTCGTTATCGGTCGTTTGACGACGGCAGATTCGCCGTTTTCGCCGCGAGCTGTTAGCTCCACCATGTACGGACCGGCGGGCAGTTGATTGCCTTCTTGCGAACGCCCGTTCCATCGCAAACGCGTTTCCCCGTTCGCCACCACGGCACGTCCCGAAGCGAGACTATTCACGGTCTTGCCCGTTAGCGTCATGATGCGCGCTTCTATCTGCGCGTCCGCCGTGGTCTTGAACGAAAGCGAGTAGTTCGCGCCGCCGTTCGGTCCGCGTCCACTTCCACCTTCGTCTCGGAATCGGACGTTGGTGATCACGAGCGGTCTGGACGTTCCCTTATCCGCGGTGATGACGAATCGGCTCTTCACGTTCGCCGAAATGTTGACGACCACCGACGAGCTACCACGCAGAGACGTTTTGCGCCCGTCTTGCTTGTTCGTCAGTGTCAGGTTGACGCTTTTCGGCAGTCGCGCCAGGTTCGGCCACGACAGCGACACCGGGCCATCCCGGTCGGACTCGACTTCGATCTCCCACTCCTTCTTGCCACCGGGAGCCTTCAGGTCCTGCGCGAAACGGCGAGATTTGCCGTTGACATCGTGCATGATCCGCACCGACACGAAATCCGTCATTACCGCAGGCGGTTTGGGGAGGTCGCGGGTATCATCGCCGTCTTTCGCGTTCGGCGACACTCCGAGGAGCGTCATGCCGTCGTTCGCGGTGTCGGATGCGTTCGGACCGACCCGCTTCGCGACCAGCTGCATCTTCCAGTTGTCGCGCGTTTGTGTCAGGGGGAACGCCCGCCCGGACGCGATAGCCCCCGGCACCTGTTTGCGCGTCGTGTTGCTCGTCACAGGTATGGTCCCGTCGGGAGCCGGGATCACCGCGGTCTGCTTCTGCGACGGGATCGCGATGCGCAGAATCTTGCGCTCATTGACGAACACCCAGTACGCCTGGTAGGGTCTCAGCTCCTGCGAGAAGTCTTGAAAGAAATCGTAGTCACGTTTTTCCGGGTTGTAGAAGAAGATGCCGCCGCGCACCAGCCCGCTGTCGACCGCGTCCGGGAAGTACGTCAGGTCAAGGTCCACGTTCGGGTCATTGTTGTTGATTTCCGCGAGGCTGATGAATGAAACAGGAACGCCATATACCCACGGGTTCGAGATCATGTTCCAGCCGCGCTCCAGCACCTTTTGGAAGTACTGAACCCGGGCTCCAGGTTCCGCCGGGGTCGCCTGCGTGTCTGGTCGCGCGCCGTTGAGGAAGAGTAAACGCGAGATAGCCGGGCGGTAGAAGTATCCTTCGCCGCGCTGGATATTGGTGGTCGCTTCATACCTGCCGGCACCGTCCACAGAATCCGGGTCGGGGATCCACCGGAATACATTCAAGCTCCCCGGGTTGGTATCGGTCGGCCTCGACAGACCGTTAAAAATACTGGACGTATCGCTGTTGTTTGTCAGCGTCGGGTCGAAGTCGAACGGGAAACCGATCATCTGGAAATAATCCGCCGAAACGTTGAACAGCGGCGTCGCCGGGACCGTGACGGCGCGGCTCACCGTGCGCGATAGGGGCGAAATCCCGCCGACGGTTGCGGTCATCACGTAGGGGAACGTTCCGAACTGCGTGCCGGTCGGTTCTACCACCCATTGGGCGACACGATCCGTGTCGCCGGGTATGTTGCCGACCGGTTTGGTGGATGTATCGGGCTGTCCGGTGGTCGGGTTCGTCGCAAACCGGAGCGCATCCGGTAGCGTTAAACTCATCCGCACGTCAGGGAGCACGATGTCAAATTGCGCCTCCGACAGTTGCCGGTTGTAGACGCTACCGTAGATGTCGAGCCGCTGCGGGGTCAGGAACTGCCGCGCCGTGTCTTCAAGGCTCGGGTTACTGATCTGCGTGGGGGTGAGCGTGTTCGGCGCATTGCCGTTGTATTGGAACGATTCCTCGGCTTCGGTACCGATTGCGAAGTCGGCTTCCAGTCGGTCGGTCGAGTTGCCGTTACCGTAGTAGGTAATGACCGGTGCGGAGGTCGCGCCCGGCGCGACGGTTATGGGACCAAAGTAGACACCGACCGCGATACCGTCCTCGATCCGGTCGTAACGGATGCCAGTACGCGCCGGGGAAAAACCCGTGTCGCCGTCGAGTACCGGATACAGGTCCTCGCTGTCACCGACAAACACTGTGCTCGGCGGTGTCGCGCCATAGCCTTCCAGAATGTGGCGTCCGTGGAACGGCTCCACGAACGGAGTATCGGGCTGGTAGCGGCCGCCCAGAACATCGATCTGCGTGGGTATGTCCCGTGGCAGTGTTCCGTCCGGGCTCACGCCATACACCTGCGACCGCAGGGTCGGCCCCTGACTCGGGTCTGTGTAGAAGTACGCCGGATCAACCACGGAACTGAACGCACCGGTGACCCC
>JACMMA010000654.1 GCA_014379275.1 Armatimonadota bacterium
AGCAATTAAAGTTAGCCTATTGTTCGCAACCGCCATGACAGTTGTTGCGTCCTTCGTCGCACCTTGCCACGCCCAGGAGAGCATCCGCAGTACCGAGGCCGGCTTTACGTTGCCGGCGCCGAAGGGATGGAAGGTCACGGAGATCGCCGGCCTGAAGTACAAGGTAGCCGTCGGAAAGCCGGCGAACGGCTTTGCCCCGAATATCGTTATCGTGGACGAGGCGTTCGGCGGCACCGTGAATGCCTACGCGGAGGTCAACAAAAAGAACGCGGCGAAATTCGCCCCGGGTTCGAAACTCCTCAGCAATAGTGCGTTCGTGACCAAAGGTGGGATAGCTGGCGTGAAGTTAGCCTATAACACGATTCAGCAAGGAAAGTCACTCCGTCAGGTCTTTTATCTGGTTCCTGCGAAGAACAAACGTATGCTCGCTATCACCGCTTCTTCGATGGGTAAGGACGGACTTAAATATGATTCCGACGTGGACACGGCAGTGCGCAATCTCGTCAAGACTAAGTGAAGGGTGCTTGATCAGGCGCTTCTTCCGCCCCTGGTACTTCGTCTCGTTAAGAGCGCAATACGTCTGTTATGTAGCACAGAACAACGCGCCGTTAAATTAAGCGACCGGTTATATAGCCTTCCCATCGTTGTCCCTATCAGTCAACGCTTGACGTTCGCGTTGATTGGTAGGTACACTTCTGCACTCGCTCGATCATTTCACAGATCGTTGCCATAGAAACGGAACCTCCCTAATGGAACGAAAAAGTGCGTCGGATTACCCGCAGGAGTTACTGAATCTGTTTGACACCTACGTGCATGGCGGGATTGACCGCCGCGCGTTTCTGGAGGGTGCGCAGAAGTTCGCGACCGGCGCCCTGACCGCGACCGCGATATTCGAGAGTTTGCGCCCCAACTACGCCTGGGCGGAGCAGATCCCCAAGACCGACAGCCGCATCAAAACGGAATATGTCACGGTTCCCTCGCCGAAGGGGAACAAGGAAATCAAAGGGTATCTGGTGCGTCCGGCGAAGGCGGCGGGCAAACTGCCGGGGATTATCGTCGTCCACGAGAACCGGGGCTTGAACCCGTATATTGAGGATGTCGCGCGGCGGCTGGGCACGGAAAACTTCATCGCGTTTGCGCCAGACGGCCTGACGTCGGTGGGCGGATACCCCGGCGACGATGAAAAGGGCGGGCAGCTGTTCCGGACGGTGGATCGGCCTAAGATGAACGAGGACTTCATCGCGGCGGCACGATGGCTGAAGGCGCACCCCGATTGCACGGGGAAGATCGGCGCGGTCGGCTTCTGCTTCGGGGGCGCGGTGGTCAACATGCTCGCGGTAAAACTGGGGTCCGACCTCGCCGCCGGGGTGCCATTCTACGGCGGTCAACCGAATGCCGAGGATGCAGCGAAGGTAAAATCGCCTCTGCTCCTCCAATACGCCGGTTTGGATGAACGCGTGAACGCCGGTTGGCCGACTTACGAAGCGGTCTTGAAAGCGCAAAAGGTGCCTTACACGGCGCACATCTACGAGGGGGCAAACCACGGTTTCCACAACGATACGACGCCGCGCTACGACGAAGCGGATGCGAAACTGGCGTGGAAGCGGACGCTGGACTTTTTCAACAAGCACGTTCGCGCCTGATTTCGCGTTTGTGTCCGGTGATCGGGGCGAGGGGATATAATCAATGCATGAAACATCCCCTCCTTCACGCCTTCATCGCCGCATCGGTTGTCATCGTCTCCAGTAGTTTTGCCCTCGCCCAGGGGGAAATCCGTAGCGAAAAGATCGGTTTGATCCTGACCGTGCCGCCGCGGTGGCAGGTCACCGAGGGATCACCCGTCCTAGCTTTAGACTATCCGGTCGCGGTTACAACACCGTATAAAGGCTTTACGCCGAATATAGTGGTCACGGATGAAGTCTTCTCAGGTTCGTCGGACGAATACGCCAGCGAGGTGACGCGGAGCTTCGGCAACGCGTTCTCCACCTCTAAACTGATCAGCAAAGGCAAGTTCAAGACGAACGCCGGAATATCGGGGACGAAGTTGGTCGTGCGCAACACTGTAATGGGCGTCGTTTTGCGGCAGGTATTTTATTTGTTTCCGAGCAAATCAGGGCTGATGCTGACCTTTACGGTGAGCTCCCCGGTAGAACAAGGATTTAAGCACGATAAAGCGATCGATGATTCGATGCGTAAGGTCGTGATCGCGAAGTGATCCGGCGGACCGACAGGCTTCCCTTCATGAACGGGTAAACAAAATGTCCATCTACGATGAAGCATCGGTCCCTGTGTACACGTTGCCCGACCTGCTGATACAGGAGGACGGCTTGCCGGTTAGCACCGCCGACACATGGCAACAGAAACGGCGACCGGAATTACTACGCCTATTCGCGGAGAACGTTTTCGGGCAAACGCCGCCAGTCACGGGGGATGTCGGCTTTGAGGTGACCGGGGAAGGTACTGCGTTCGGCGGGCGGGCGACGCGCACAGAGATAGTTGTTCGCATCGGGGAGGCGCGGTTCCATCTCCTCCTGTACGTCCCGACCGACGCGCCGAAGCCGTGTCCCGCGTTTCTCGGCTTAAACTTCCTCGGGAATCACACGGTGAGTGACGACCCCGGCGTCACGCCCGTGCCGCAGTGGAAACGCGATGGCGAGAAACCGGGTGTCGTCTACCAGCTTCCGGCGACCCCGCGCGGGGATCAGGCAAGCCGATGGCAGGTGGAAACCGTGCTGAAGCGGGGCCACGCGCTGGCGACGGCATGCTATGAGGAGATCGAACCGGACTTCGTCGGCGGGGCGCAACGGGGGATACGCGCGTCACTCCCGGCAGGCGGCGACGCAGAATGCGGAGCCATCGGGGTGTGGGCTTATGCGTTGAGCCGCGCGATGGACTGTTTGGAGCAAGAACCGGCGGTGGACGCCCGCCGCGTCGCGCTGATCGGACACTCCCGTCTCGGCAAGACCGCGCTCTGGGCGGCAGCGCAGGAC
>JACMMA010000001.1 GCA_014379275.1 Armatimonadota bacterium
CACCGTTGTCGGAATCATCCTGGTGGTGGCATTACTGGGCGTTCTGCTCGCCAAGAAAACGGACCTGTTTAAGCCGACCCCGGTCCCCTCCCCCAGCGCCGCCGCCGGTGCAGCGTTAATCGCCCCGTAGTCCATCCGGGGTCGCCCGCGGGCGACCCCCTGGACACTTTATCCCAATCCTTCGGCGGCCCCGAAACCGACCAATCCACCGATGATCGTTGCCAGACCCGCCAGTAACCCCGCTATCGCTGCGCCGCGCCACGATGGTTTCCGCAACGCGATGCGGGCGAGCGGTCCGAGCGACAAGCCGATGATGAGTTCCGCGACCACGATGTAGACCGGGGTGTGAGTTCCCGGTAGCATCCGGCAAAACTGATATTCCCACCAGTGCGCGTACCGCGCCATCTCTTCATAGAACGGAATGTTTATCGCGCCGATGATCGCCGACAGTATTGCCCCCCGCCACAAGCCTACCCGCTCGATAAACCGCGCCCCGAGGTACCCGATCTGCGACCCGACCAGCATCCATGCCAGCGGCATCCACCACGGCGATTCCCAGATCATCCGGCTATTCGCGACCGAATAATCCAGCGTTCCCGTGAAGCGGACGCAGAGCGCGTCTGCGACCAGTTCGACGATCCCCAGGCACGCCCCGAAAAGTAGCAGCCGTGCGATCGACCCATCCCGGTACCACAGGATGTGCAGGGCGAATGTAGTGCCGTTGATAGCGCAAAGCAATGCAGCGGTCCGTCCGTCCGACCACGGCTTTCCTGCGAAGACCAGGGCTGCGATCACCGACGTCGCCACGGTAATCAGCACCGTCCGGAGGCGAGCCGTTTCGCGCGAATCCGGTGCGTCCGGGGGCGGCATGGAAAAAAAGTTACGCATTCTCTAAAGTTTACTGTAAGAAACCCCCAGTTCGCTCCGTTACTCCCGGCGGAGGGGCGGAAAAGATATGAAGTTTAGCGAATGGGCAAAATCCGTCGCGGGCACGGCACGTGAGCATCTCGGCGTCGCGGCAGTGTCGGTCGGTGTGATTGTCGCGATGGCACTTGTCGCGGCAGGCAGTTTCACCGGTTGCCGGGAGCAGAGTACCGTCAACGCGGCGGAAACGGTGGCGACGTTCCCGCTCAAAAAGATACCTGTATCGGTAACACCGGCTTCCGAAACAGTCGTGAAGACGACACCAGGCAACGCGATCATCGTGTATGTCACGGGTGCGGTGAAACGCCCCGGCGTGTACACGTTGGCGCACGACGCGCGACTGTATCACGCGATCCGCGCGGCGGGCGGTTTCAAAACCAACGCCGTCACGGACGCCCTCAACCTGGCCGACCGGGCGCAGGACGGCGACCAGCTCTGTATCCCTTCCCGGAAATCCCCGAAAAGGATGGCACCGCCGATCCGACAAACGGCGTCGCTGATTCCCGGCGGCATTCAACCGCCGCCGTCCCCGCCCCTGATTCGCAAAACGTTGCTCCCGGCTCCTGTCATTCTGCCCGCCACACCCCCCACCGACGAAACCGCCCCCACCGTCACCGTGATCGAAACGCCACCCGCGCCGGGGCGCGTCCTCGGTGTTCCCACGGCGGATATAGGGGAACCCACAAACGCCATGCCAGAACCACCGTCGGCACCAGTTACAGCCACGATTTCACTTCCCGCGACAGCCCACAAGACGGAACGTACTACGACCAAAACCGGCACCAAGTTCAAAAACCCCGGCGACGGCGTCGTCCACATCAACAGCGCGACCGCCGCCGAACTCGAACAACTGCCCCGGTGCGGTCCGGCGATGAGCGCGAAGATCCTCGCCTACCGTGCCCAGATCGGAAAATTTACCGACACGAAACAGCTCATGGACGTGAAAGGATGCGGCGAGAAGACGTTCGCAAAGTGGCAACCCTTCCTGGCTTTGTAGGCGTTCTCTAACACTGTACTACTGGTTTCCTTCTTGGTTTTTCGTTTCTTTGTCTTCCCGGACGGGGAGTGCTCCCCGGAGGGGCGGGGGAGAAACAAACTACCAATCGTGCATCGCCCCGTCGGCGCGTCGGCAGACGGGAAGGTATGCCCGGGCGTAGGGATAGCGTTTCGCGGCTTCCTCGTCGATGTCGCAGCCGAGACCCGGCGCGTCGGTCACCCAGAGCCTGCCGTCGCGGTATTCGGGCGCACCGGGCAGGACCTCGCGGACGGCGGGCGGGAAATGCACCATCTCCTGAACGCCGAAGTTCGGTATCGAAACGTCCACGTGAACGTTCGCGGCGTGGGCGATGGGCGAAATATCCCCGGGACCGTGCCACGCCGTGCGGATACCGAACACTTCCGCGATGGTCGCGATGCGTCGCGCCTCCGAAACGCCACCGATGTGAGAAATATCGCACCGGATGAAGTCGACGAGTTGTTCGGTGAGAAGTGGCAAGCAATCGTAGCGCGAGTGGAGTAATTCTCCCAGCGCGATCGGCGTTGTCGTGTGCTGCCGGACCAGTCGCAAGCCGTCCTTCCATTCCGGGCGAATCGGGTCTTCGAGAAAGAACAGATGATACGGCTCCAACTCCTTGCCGAGTCGGGCGGCCTCCTGCGGCGTCAGGCGTTGGTGTGCATCGTGGATGATCTCCACCGCGTCACCAACCGTGGAGCGGAGATGTTCCAGCAAACGGGGAACGACACGCAGGTACTGGAGCGGTTCCCAGTTCCCTTCGATCGGTGTCAGCCCACCGGTCGCGCCCCACTGCGCCGTGGTTGCCTCCGCCGCCCCCTGGATGCCGTAGGTCGCCGTCGCGCCGGGTACCGCGACCTGCGCACGCACCACCGCGAAGCCTTGCGACATCGCCCTGCGGACCGCGTCCTCGCACTCCACGGTGTCTCGCCCGCCCGCGTGCGTGTAGCAAAGCGCACCCTCGCGCGTCCTGCCGCCGAGCAGGGAATATAGCGGCAGGTTCGCACGTTTGCCCTTGATATCCCACAACGCCATATCGATCCCGGCTAACGCGGTCATCTGTATCGGACCGCCGCGCCAGTAGGGACCCCGATACAGGAATTGCCAGATGTCCTCGATACCGTCAGCGTCCCGGCCGACGAGCAGCGGGGCGATATGCTCGGTCAGGGCGGAAGCGACGGCGAGTTCGCGCCCGTTGAGCGTCGCGTCGCCGACGCCGTACAGGCCGGGTTCATCGGTCAGGATCTTTACAACCACATAGTTGCGTCCGGGGCAGGTAACGATGACCCGGACTTCGGTAATCTTCGCCATAATACGGATACGGTTCGGCGGAACCGTCGTTTTCCCCTCCCCAATCGGCACTGGCTTTGGTTGTGGCGCGGACGACGAAATACTGCCGGACATGTAGAACAAATTTCACACGCATCACAAAGATTTTCAGCAGACACGGCAAAATTACTGAAGGAATACAAGTGAGATGTAAGGAACACGGGTGATATGTGTAGAATTTCGATGCCGATCCACGACATAGAATGTTCCTGATTCAACAACGACCTTCCGCGACAGTCTATCGCTCACGTAATGAAAGTTGATCCTGCTCATGCGACACACTCACTCCTGTATCCTCCGTCCATACTGGTGCTTGCGAATAGCCGCACTCTGCCTGTGTGCTCTACTTTTTATGACCGACAGAAGTGTGTGCTTCGCACAGGGCGGGAGTGGAACCTGGGCTGTGAGCACAAATTATGAGGGCACCTCCAACGGGTCCGTGCGCGACCGGCGCGGTACTGTATGCAAAGCCGTATTCTCGCCGATGGATGGGACCGTCAGTCCGAGCGGCAGTACTCAGGTTCATGTCTCGGCGGACCAGCTTCCCACTAATGTCGCCTCGTCGGAAGCTAGGGTCGAGATAAACGTTTCGGGGAAGGTCGTTTATACTTTCACGTGGCAACCCAAGAACGCCAATTCAAAACTTGACCCTCCCCCGACGTCGGTTGTTGTCCGGTACCGTTGTCAAGCCAGTGCCCATGCGGACGCATGGTATATTCCAACGCCAGGAGATGGCGAGTCCGACGCCAACGCCACGGTGACGTGCGGAAATGCTAATGCGTCCGCCTCGGTGTCGCACACAAATGCGAATGGGGTCGACGGTCCCGAGTCCATTGAGGACAACGACTCGGACACCAAAGACTACGTTCTGACGACTCTTCCCGTAAATCGTGGTGTTGCCGTCCTCAAAGTAGATTTCAACATCGAGTGTAAAAGCTACGCGTTCGCGGCTAAACCCACGCCGAACCGTACAGCGGGCGGCGGTCCAACGGTGCAACGACTGGACCTGCTCGACATGGGTGCGAACAGTAGCGGATCCATCTCCGTAGATATTCGCTCCCCTTATCTGGATGCGGGGCGCCACAATGGAATCGTTGGCTCCGTCATCGATGGCGTCAAGAAGTTCGCAACGAAAGATCCCTCTTTCACGCGCTGGCTCCCGCTCTCTTTCTCACCGACCGTCAATACGTAACCGTTCCGCACCAAGGTCGGCAACGTTTTAGAAAAGCCCTGGGGCAACACCAATTGCGCCTACTCGATCTATCTGCGCCGCGAATCGCAACCGGATGTCAACGGTGCGGGGAATACTTACGATCCGCAGGACAACAACGTAATTCTCGATAACACGAAAGGCGTAGAACCGGGCTACGTTATCGTCGATGCGAACGGGAATCGGTTGACTTTCAGCAACGGATTTGCGAAGGCATCTGACATAAAATGCGATGTTGTCGGCTCGCCGACGGGCGGGGTCACCCTGCGGAACGCGGGACCTCCTGGAAACATCGGAAGCCGCGGCGACTATACCTACACTTTCGAGGCGATCCCGCCCGTCCCGGCGAACCTCACCCGACCGCAACAACTGGCCTATCCGAACTACTTTACGCGGGGGCGGCTCACGTCGTTATCCGACTCGTTCAACAACCGGCACACCCTAGACTATTCGCGCCCCGCAAACCTCGCCATCAACGGCTGGGGACCGCCCTTTCTCGCCGTCGGTGATTCTTCTTCCGAGCGCAAGCTGTGCTTCTACGATAACGGACCCAACGGCTACCTCGCCGAGGTCGTCGCGCCCGCCTCGTCCGCCGATGCGACGCCCGCCGTCACCACGGTCGTGAATATAGACGAGATCGGTCACCTCCTGGGTATCAGGGTGTACCCCGGTATGCCGTATACGCAACAACCTGCCTATGAGGCTTCCTACACCTACGACGGCGCGTACCGCGATCAGATCGTCAGCACCACCGTCAGCGGCGTCACGACGCGGAACACCTATGTCGCCAGCCCGTCGAAGGACGTTTTCGGTCAGCCGATATGGCGGCTCGCGTCGGAAAGTTTCGGGCTGAGTGCTGACACGTCCAGTTCCGACACGGGGACATCGGTATTGGGGCAAGTCACGCGTACTTACGGGACCATCCTTTATCCAACAACATTCGGGATCGATAGCCGCACCAATACCGTCACCGACCCGCGCGGCAACACGATATCGTTTATCTATCATTACGCGAACCCGGATACCGCGACGTATGACGACGCAGGCGAAATCATCAGTAGCGGGAACGACAACGGGCTTATATCGGGACTCGACACCGTCGCTCCGGCGTTCGACGGGGCGGAACTCGGCCCCGATGGGCAACCGACCCCGTTCCGATTAGAGCAACGGTATGCGCCCGACATGGTCAACCCGTCGAAAGTCACGAGCCGGAACGGTGCCGGGCACGCGTGGGTGACGAACTTCGACGCGGCGAAGGGGTTGCCGACGAAGGTGACCGACCCGCTCGGGAACTATGCGGGCTTCACCTGGGGCGGCGCGAACGGGGCGAATCTTCTGACGATGACGGAACCGATCCGCGCCCCATTTCCGGGGGAGGTCAACCCGCCCGTAGGGCTGATATGGTCGTTCCAGTACACCCCGCAGAACCTGCTGAGCCAGGTCACCGACCCACAGAACCGCGTCCGGCAGACGTTCACCTATAACCCGTTCGGGCAACTGGCGACGGCGACGGTCCCGGCGGCGGTCAATGCGAGCGGGCTATCCAACACGACCACGCTCACCTACGACAACGTCACGGGCGATCTGAACGAGATCACGAACAGCGGGGGCGGCTCCGTCTGGCTGGCGGGCGTGTACGACACCAATACGGACATCGTGCTACCGAACACGTCGTATGACGCGCTCGGCGACCTGCTCGCATTCACCGTGTTCCCCGACACCGGGGTAGCGACCACCAGCACGCAGCCATTGACCACCCGCATCCGTTACGACGCGGCGCAGGCTCCGACGACGATCACCGCACCGAATGGGACGACGATGAACTTCGTCCTGGCAAGCGGCGTCCCGACAGGCTTTAACTTCAAAAGCCCGACCGGGAGTGTGATCGCCGCCGCGAACTGGCAAAGAGATAGTCGGGGGCGGGTACATACCGTGTCCGACGCCGTAGGGATGTTATACGGACTCCGCTACGACAAGAATGGGAACGTCACCCGGTTCCTCGACGGGCGGGCGAAGCAGACGAAGATCGTCTACGGCAAGAACAACGAGGTCACTGGCACGGTTTGGCCCGACAACAGTTCCAGCCACATCCGCTACGACAAACTCGGGCGGGTGCGCGAAACCGAGGACGAGCGCGCCAAAGTATTCCGGCTCGCCTACGACAACGCGAACCGACTGACAGACCTGACCGTGGTAAATGACGCGACGCAGAACCGGTCCATGGTTTACGACGAGACCGGGCGGGTGATTTCGCTCACGGCGGCGAACGGTGACAGCATCACCTACGACTATGACACCATAAACACGCTCAACCCGCTCCGTGACAAGCGCCTCCGCTCAATCACAACGAAGCAGGGAACACACACCTACACGGTTTCCTACAGCTATTTCCCCGATGGCAATACCAAAACGATGTCGCTACAGGTCGGCGCAACCGGACCGGTCTATACCACCTCGTATGTGTATGACGCGCTTGGTAACCTGAAGCAGGTAATCAACCCGTTCAACGAGACCGGCGATTTCGCGTACGATAAGGCGAGTCGTCTCACGCACCGGAGCATCAAGACTACCCCCGGCGTTGGCGAGGGACTGCTCACCCGGTATTTCTACGGCAACTCGCGGCTAACCGGCGATGCCGACCTGCCGCTCGTAAATAATCGCCTCCTGCATTCGCTGACCGTCTCGGGCGCGACGGTCGCCGACACGAGCATCTATCGTTCGTTCACCGGGCAGATAACGAAGACCGAGGGGCAGTACGTCCCGAACACGGGCGCGAACACCACGTTCCTGCAAACGTTCGGTTATGACGCGCGGGGGCGATTGAATAGCCACTCGAACGCGCTTGGCGTCACCTCCACGCTCAGCGCGGTATTCGGGAGCGACCTGTCGAACAACCTGCTCGGTACCGGCTGGGTCGCGAATGATAACAATCAGATCACCAGTGCGCCAGCGCAAACGATGCTGACGGGTGTGACCGGGACGCTCGGTTACGACGCGGCGGGGAACCTGACGAGCGCGGGCGGAATGACGCTGAACTGGAACGTCATGGGCGATCTCGCCAGCGTGGTGGATTCGGCGACGGCGACCACGGTGAGCTACGGCTACGACATCGTCGGGCGTCGCGCCGTGCGACTGGTCGGCGGCGTCGCGGTGAAGCGATATTTGTACGACGGGCGGTTGCTGGTAGCCGAGGCGAACGCCGCGACCGGGCAGATAACCCACCTCTACACCTGGGGGGCGAACGGGCTACTGTCCGACCGCGTCCCGGACGCGAACGGCAATCCGCTCGCCAAAAGCCGGTTCTACGGGTTCGACCCCCTGGGGAACCTGCAGGTACTCGTGGACGGTACGACGGGGGCGCGGCTGTGGACCAACTCCCGGTGGACACCATACGGAGAGAACCTGAGCCCGAGCGGGGTGGCGCCGATGCCGTTCGCGTGGAAGGGCGAGTTCGGCGCGTTCACCGACCCGAGTACCGGACTGATCCGGATGGGCGTGCGGGACTATGCGCCGGTCCTGGGGCGGTTCGTCTCCCGCGACCCGGCGGGGTTCGCGGGCGGGCAGAACCTGTACGCGTATTGCTCCGGCGACCCGGTCAACTTCTACGACCCGGACGGTCAGATGCCGCACGTGCTCGCGATGGCACTGATCGGGGCGGCGGTGAACGGCGCGGCGGAATGCTTCCAGGCGTACATGAGCGGCGCACGAGGCATGGACCTGGTGAAAGCGTTCGCGCGGGGGGCGCTCAAAGGGGCGATCTCGGGGGCGGCGATCGGACTACTCGGACCGGCGGCGGGGGCGTGTACCTCGCTCGGGATGGCGATGGGTGTCGGCGGGGCGGAGGCGGCGATTCAGAACATCATCGCGCAACTGGTCAACACCATCGGGGGCGGTCAGGACAACTTCAACTGGAAGTCGTTCTTCCAGGACAGCATCATGGGCGCGGCGACGGCGGGCATGGGCAAGGCACTCAGCTTCCTGTGCTTCGACGGCGAGACGGCGGTGCAGGTCCCGGCGAAGGCGACGAAAGTCGCGGCGAACCGGAACGTAGGCGTTGTCGCGAGCGCGACGGTAGCTATTAAGACGGTCAAAGCCGGGGACAAGGTTTTCGCGCGGGACGATAGGACGGGCAAGACGGTCGTCGCGAAGGTGAAGGAAGTGTTCAAGCGCACGAGCGACCACCTGCTTGTCGTGGAGTTAGCAAGTAGCAAGAACGGCAAGGTCGTCGAGACACTTCGGACGACTCGCCAGCATCCGTTCTACGTGGACGGCAAGGGGTGGCTTCCCGCTGGCGGCTTGGCGGTCGGCAACGCCATCGTGACGCGGGCGGGACCGCGCTTGTTCGTCAAGTCGGTCAAGTGGCACCGACGCGCGGAAGGCTACGCGGTCTACAACTTCGAGGTCGAGGCACTCAGCGGCAAAGACAGCGACGGCAAGCACACGCACTCCTACTTTGTCGGCAAGGCGGGCGGCGGCGCGTGGGTACACAACGCAAATTATCGTAACATGGCGAAGGACGCTGCATTGAAATACGCGGCGGCCTTACGAAAGACAGGTGTTGTTAAACCTTTAAGCGGTGACGCGCCAGCCGTAGCCGCAGCTTTCGTCTCGAACAAAGGGGAACCTTTCCTGGGTCACTCCGGAGAAATGGTCGAAGGGGCGGATGAAAAAGTCATCGCAGCCATTCAAGGACAACTGGATAAAGTTCCTGATTATCTAAGGGGTGCGGGCCACGGTCAATGCGCAGAGGTGAATGCGCTCAAGAAAGTCCTAAACACAGGATACTTCGAGGGTGGGTGGATGTATAAGGTGTATTTAGACGGCAGTGACATCAAAGCTTGTGGCTCGTGTGGTCCCATGTTAAACGGGCTTATGATTAATTACTGATAAGAGGTCTTACATGAAATCACTGATCAGAACGAACGATTCACTTGTCCTCTCGGTCTTGGAAGATGCCGGTTGGTATCGCGGTCGCGAGGTGGACGTGAACCCCTGGGTTGACGCGTTCCTCGCCCACGGGAGGCCGCCGTTCGACAGTGCCGTAGCAATCCTGCGGGAGTTCGGGGGGCTGCAGATCACCCCACCGAAGTTCGTTCCGGGGGCAGTGTATGGAGCAGACCCGTTCGGATTCGACCCGAAGCCATTCAACGAACCGCCAGTTTACAACGACGACCGGATGTACACGGCGTGGGAGCGACTTCTAGGCGAGAAGGTGTACAAGATCGGTCTCTGTTACGCCTATCCGCTCTTCGTTGGCGAGGGTGGCGGAGTACACCTCAACCACGAGTTGCCTCAGACGCTGGGGGAGGACATAAATGTCGCGATTCAGCAGATGATTCTGCGCCTGAAGTACCCCGAACTGGTCGTGCTGTACCCCGGTCAGGAACCAGAGGTGGAGGCACGTCGCATATATCAGAAGGAGGCATTGGAACGAACGAACCGAGACCCTCAGTGGCTGAAATTGCTCGGTCAGCCGTCTGTCGAGTAGATGATCAAGTCTTGATTTAAGCTACGTGGACGGGAAGGGCTGGCTCCCGGCGGGCGGACTCGCCATCGGCAACAGCATCGTGACGCGTGCGGGACCGCGAATGTTCGTCAAGTCCGTGAAGTGGCACCGTCGGGCGGAAGGCTACGCGGTCTACAACTTCGAAGTCGAGGCGCTTTCCGGCAAGGACGCGGACGGCGAGAACACGCACTCCTATTTCGTTGGCAAAGCATCCGGCGGCGCGTGGGTGCATAATGGGAAGTATAATTTAGGACAAAGACCGGTTCAACATTTTACAGATGC
>JACMMA010000655.1 GCA_014379275.1 Armatimonadota bacterium
CGGGTACTCCTCCAACACCTCCGCGGCGACCTGGAGCGAGAGCCGCGTTTTGCCGCACCCGCCGCTGCCGACGAGCGTCAGGAGGCGCACTTTCCCCAGCAAGGAGCGGATCTCCCCGGTTTCTTTCTCGCGCCCGATGAAGCTCGTCACCTGCTCGGGCAGGTTGTTGGGGAGCGCGGGGTTGTCGAGCGTGCGCAGGGGCGGGAAATCCGCCGGGAGCGACGGGTGGCACAGCTGATAAATGCTCTCCGGGCGGGCGAGATCCTTGAGCCGGTGTGTCCCGAGTTCGAGCAGCGACGTACCGGCGGGTAGCGTGTCACGGGTGAGTTCTTGCGTGGCCTGCGAGAGCAGAATTTGCCCGCCGTATCCGACGGACATCAGCCGCGCCACGCGGTTGAGCGGCTGCCCGAAGTAGTCGTCGTCGCGCACTTCCGCCGTGCCCGTGTGCAGCGCCATGCGAACCCGGACGGGAGCCGATATTCCCCACGGCTCGTCGTGCAAGGCTTGTTGCGCGGCGAGAGCCGCCTGGACGGCGAGCGACGCCGTGGGGAAAGCCGCGCAGAACGCATCGCCGATGGTTTTGAAAACGTGGCCGTCGTTTTCGCGGATGACGGAGTGCAGGACGGCATCATGCCGGGCGAGCACGCGCGGCATTTCGCCGGGGAACAGTTCCCAGAGTTTCGTGCTTCCCTCGATGTCGGTGAACAGGAAGGTTATGGTTCCCGTCGGTAACAGCATTGTGCGGAGCTCCCAAATCTGAATACTACTACGCTAAACAGAGCGAAATACTTACAACTACGACAAATATCGGGCACTTATTTCGACACGAAGGCGCAGTTATCCTGTATACGTTTAATGGCGCGGGCGGTTCCGAGGGTGTCGCGCGACCGCCCGTGCCATTAAACCTCGTGGTTCTCTTTCAGGACTCGGAAAATCGGGGCACTGGTGCGTAGCGGTATCTGCGCGCCTTTCTGTTTCGCGTCGATCTGGGTCGCGCGCGGGAGCACGAAGCAGTGGTCGCGGGGACAGAGTATCTCCTCCTCACACCAGCCGTCGGTGATGATCATGATCGGTGCGGTTGGCGGGAAGTCGGCGCGGCGCAAAAGGAAGTTGACCGCCGGTTGCAGGACCGTGCCGCCGCGCCCCTGAACGCTGAACACGCCGCGCAAATCCGTCGGCGGAACGATACCCCGGTCATAGGGCGCGGCGTCGCAGAGCACGAGACGCACGGCGGGAACGTCCCGCGCTTCGGCGTAGGACGCTATCGCGCCGAGTGCCCGCCCGAGCAGGGCGCGGTCCATCGAGCCGGACGTGTCGAGCACGACGCCGAACGTACACGCGGCGGACTCTTCCACGGGAATGTACCGCGCCGGACGCGGGATGTCCGGCGTGGATGCCTGCCGCCGCGACGCGCGGGCATACGTCCGGCGCGGATCGCGTGGGAACGGAACATGCGCGTCCATCCACCGCGCCAGTTCGACGTCCCAGGGAACCGGCGCCGTCCAGAGCGAACGGATCGCCTCCAGCAACCCGGCGGGCATCGTGCCCCGGTATCGCCCCCCGGAGCACGAATACCCGGTCTGCAAACAACGGCGATAAATATCGTCCAGCGTCGTCACGTCGCGGCGGTAGATGGTCCGTCCGGCGGGCGCATCCATCAGCACATCGCCGGATGCGCCACGAAAGCCACGCAGTTTTCGGGACTCACGCGGACTGAGTAACAGTTTGTCGTACACTTCCTCGGTGCTCATTCCTTGCAAGCGTGGGTCATACAGGGCACCGATCTTCGGCACCCGCCCGACGCCCATTTCGACCAGCCAGCCGTTGATCACGAAGTCGGCGGCGATGTTGTACAGATGATGCTCCCGCCCCGCCCCGCGCGAATGGTGCAGTAGCGCGACATGAAGCAGTTCATGGACGTACACGAAAATCAGTTCGTCCTGCGTCAAGCCGATGCCGGGGTGCAGGTACATCTCGCCCAAAAAGCCGTTGATCGCGGCGACGGGGATGTCCATGCGGCGGCACAGTTCGGCATCGGCGATGATGCGGATCTCGCCCGCCAGTGCGCCGAGCAGGGGAAACTCCGACAGCACCCAGCGTTTTGCGGCTTCGGCGGGTGCCCACCGCTTTTCGCGGCTTCCGTCGGCTTCGGCGAATAGCAACGTCTCGGCGGTGCGCGTCACCGTGTCCTGGACGACCTTCTGGATGCTGACGCCGAGCCGTTTTTCTTCGTCGTGCCGCCACGGATGCGGTGCCGGTCGGGCGAGTCCCAGAATATCGGTGCGCCCTTCCCCGGCGAGCGTTCGTTTCGGAAGGGCGTCCCGGTTGACGCCGCGAACGTCCATCATCTCCTCGTAGACCCGCTCCTCGTTCGCGTCGCTCTGCCACGGCTCCCCGGCAATGGTCGTCGGGCGCGTGATCTGAAACAGCGTCAGCAACCGGTCCACGGCAACGTCGCAGGCGAGATTCCACAGAAACGGGTCGCGCCCCTCGCGCCGTGCCGCATGGTTCAGGGCGAGATGGAGCGCGAGATGGGCGAGTACGTACCCCCACTCCTCCTGCTCCAACAACCGGTTCCGGGGTCCGACGAACCACGGGTTGACATACAGAACGCCGCCCACCGGGTCCACACTCCCGATAGACGGGCGCGTTTCGCTACCGTCCGCCTCTTTCACGGTCAGCGATCGCAGGACCGGTCCGAACGCGGAGTTTTCGAGATCGCTCTGCGCCCACCGGATGCGGTACCGCGACGTTTGTAACCGCTCGGTCGGGCTTTCGTTTTTCTGCTTTGTTTTTGCTTTCGTGGGCATCGTCTCTCGCTTTATCCGAATGGCTTGCCGTCGCCACGGCGGAATAACCGCAGTAAGGAAGCGACCGCACGAACGTGTTCTGACGCGGGGTATAATCGCCCTATGACGTACTCCGACTTTACCCTGCCACTCGCCGTGAACAGGTTCGGCTTGACGCTCGACATGAAAAGTGATCTGTTTTCACCCGTTGAGGAGCGCGATCCAAGTAACCTCCTACGCGAAACGCTCGCTTATAATACGACGCTCGCCCTTTCGATTGCCACGGAAAAAGCACGTTCCGAACTACTCGTTTCGCCCATCTTAACGGAGGCGCGACGAGTACGTGACGATAAGGTCAATCTGTTTTCTGGCAACGTTTTCAACGTAGACGCCACCGTCGGACTCGCCGGATACTTCGATTTCCTTCTCACCCACTCGCCGTATTTGAGCGTCGTACAAGCACCGGTCTTCGCAGTAGTCGAGGCGAAAAAGGAGGACGTGACCACGGGATACGGGCAGTGTGTCGCTACAATGGTCGGGGCACAACGCTTCAACGCGCAGAGTAACGAGCCGATAGAAACCGTGTACGGTGCGGTCACAAGCGGCGATATTTGGAAGTTCCTTTCGCTCCGGGGAACCGACGTGCGCGTTGACCGCGAAACGTATTACCTTGACCGCATCGAGCGGCTTCTCGGAGTCCTGTGGCGCGTGACCGAATAAAAACACCATCCTATCCTGTACTGCACACCACACAGTTCATCTTACTTCACCGACACGCTTGCGGCGAGGCGCGGCAGGTCACGGACGACTTCGATTAGGAACCACGCAGGCAGGTTGCGGGCGTTCTCGCTCACTTCCTCGGCGACCATCACGGTTGCCATCTCGACGCTGATCTCGCACAGTTCGCCGAGGATGCGTTTGCCCTGATTCGCCAGTTGCCGGTTCTGCGGCTTGAGCGCGTCGCGTTCGGGCGGGAGTTCCTTGACGAGTTGGGCGCGGACGCTCTGCACGATGAAATACAGCACGTCCCGCTCGGTCGCCGCGCGGGGCAGTGGTTGCTCGCCTTTGAGAATCAGGTCCACGCGCAGGTTGCCGTGCAGTTGTTTGAGGAACGCCGCGAACGACCGCGCGTGGTTAGCGGAAAGGCAACCTTCCGCGAGCAACTCCGTTTCGCTTTGCTGGACGGTCGCGCCGTAGGCGTGGAGGGCGTCCGAGAGAATATGCCAGGAGCGCGGCGTCGAGAACGTTTCCTCGATCTTGGGCGGCGGGACGTGCAGATGGTCCGGGCGCGTTTCGAGATACTGGATCACCCACGGATGAATTCCCTGCGCGTACGCCCAGTCCAGCCAGTCGCGGGCGGTCGGGCGCAGTTCGACGTGGAGCATGCGGTTCATCAGCGCGGACGACATCGGCTTGACTATCGCCGAGTCCTGCGCCCGGTTCCCGGCTCCGACGACCACGGAGCCGGGCGGCAGGCGGTATTCGCCGAGTCGCCGGTCGTTGATCAGCGAGTAGAACGCCTTCTGCACCTCGAACGAACACGCGTTGAGTTCGTCCACGAAGAGCAGATACGGCGTGTCGCGGGCAATCATGCGCGGCGGGCAGAAGACGCTCTTGCCGTCCTCGATGCGCGGGACGCCAATCAAATCTTCGGGGGCGAGTTGGGAGCCGAGTAATGAAACACAATCGATGCCGACATCGGTGGCGAACCGCTCGATCAATGCGGATTTGCCGATGCCGGGCGGTCCCCAGATGAAAACGGGGCGCGTCGGGGCGACATTGAGGAGCAGTTTGACGAGTTGCGGCGGGGTGACGGTTTGCATAAAAGGAATGGGTCGTGGTTTCTGTATCGCCGGGGAAGGCGCTGGAGTTAAAGAAGGGGAGTATGGTTTCGTCAGCGTGGCGGGCGTTTTGGCGAGCAGTTGAAACTGCGCGCAAACGCGCAAACGCGACACACCGCCGAAACGCGCTACACCTCACACCGAACCTCGCGTCCAAATAGTCCCTGCGATAGAGTATGCTGGAAACATAAAGCGCATCGGAGCAAGGATATTCAGGCAATGCAATCAACTCAGGGACGTTCGGACGCGGACGAATTAGCGGAAATCGCGACGCAGGCGATGATCGAGCGAGGCTTGAAGCCGGAGTTTCCGCCCGCCGTGCTGCGACAGGTGGATCGCACGCCCGGTCCCGCGCACGAATCGGACGCCGATATACGCGACCTGCGCCATCTGCTCTGGACCTCTATCGACAACGACGACTCCCGCGACCTCGACCAACTGACCGTGGCGGAACCGCTACCGGACGGGAACGTGCGTATTCTGGTCGCCATCGCCGATGTCGACGCGTTGGTATCGCTCGATACGCCCGTGGACGAGTACGCACGGTTTAACACGACCTCGGTCTACACCCCGGCGCGGATATTCCCGATGCTCCCTGAGCGGTTTAGCACCGACCTGTCGTCCCTCAATCCCGGCGTCGACCGGCAGGCGTTGATCGTTGCGTTCACCGTGGACGCGGACGGTATTCTGTCCGACGAGGAAGTGTTTCGCGCGCATGTGCACAGTCACGCGAAGCTTGCCTACCACGGGGTCGGGGCATGGCTGGAAGGCGCGGGGGAGATACCGCTCGCGATGGCTGCCGCTCCCGGTGTCGCCGAGCAGATTCAGATACAGGACCGGGTCGCCCAGAATCTGCGGGAACGTCGGCATGACGAGGGTGCGCTGGAACTGCA
>JACMMA010000656.1 GCA_014379275.1 Armatimonadota bacterium
CAACCTGACCGGCACACCAGACCACGCCAGATAAGACGCACGACGAACCGAAATCCGGTAAACTGACGCCGTGACCCAACATAGCGTAATGCGCACCGAATGGCGGCTTTTGGACAAACGGCGGGTTCGTCTTTTCGTCGCGCCACCCGAACCCGACCCGGACTCCGAAAGTCCGCTCAGTTTGCCGATCCTGTTCTCGCACGGTCTGGGTTGCTCCGGGCTTGTCTGGGAGCCGACGCTCAAGGAGATCTCGCGGCGGGGATTATGCTGCCCCAGTCTTGCGCCGGATATGCCGGGGTACGGTCGTTCCGAGGGTCCCCCGGGTTCGCGCGCCTTGAATATTCCCGAACTCGCGGACTGGCTGGCGCGGCTCTTAGATCACGAGAAGATCGAACGCGCGCATATCGTCGGCAACTCGCTCGGTTGTCAGATCGGGTTGGCATTCGCACGGAGGCATCCGCACCGCGTCGCAGGTATGGTGCTTCAGGGCGGTACGACAGGAACGCGTATGGTACCGCCGTGGCGGTATGTGACCGGGCTGATCGTGGATGCGTTCAACGAGCCACTTTACTACAACTTCCGTCTGACAGGAATGTACGCCCAGATGGGCCTGCCACGTTATTTGCAGACCATTCGTTTTATGATGGAAGATGACGCGTTCACAGCGGCGGGTTCGGTGAAGGCCCCGACGCTGGTAATTCGCGGGGGGAAAGACGCAATCGTCGCCGACCGCATCGCACGGCTTCTGGCGGCGACGCTTCCCGATGGGACGTACACTCCGCTCGATTCGGCGGCACATGCGATCGAATTCAACAACCCGGAGGACTTCGTCCCGGCGATGATCCACTTTCTGGAACGTGCCGAGGGCAAACTGATGGGTCCAGGCGGTACAATAAAGACGCCATGAACAACACCGATCTGCGCTATCATGTCGCGTCTTTGTCCGCCATTTTCCTCGCGCTGGGGATCGGGATTGTAATCGGTACAGCCTTCGTCGGGTCGCCCCTTGTGTCCCGTCAGACGGGAATGCTTCACCGATTGGAAACCCACGTCACCGAACTGCGCGAGGAAACACGCGAACGTGAGCGCACCGAAGAAGCTCTCGCGCAATTGCTACCCCAAGCCATCCGCGGCACCCTGCGCGGCAAGCGCGTCCTCGTTGTTCAGATGGGAAACTACGCGGACGCGACACTGGCGGCTACAGAAACGCTGACCCTGGCCGGCGCAATCCCGATGACTGTCCAGCTCCCCCCCGATGCCTGGCGCGCACGGCTCAATATGCCGGATGTCGCGCCAGACCGGATCGCGGACGAAGCCCGCAAATTGGCGACTCGCCTTGCCTCCGGAGCGACGGACTTTTGGGGGGAATACCGTGAGAGCGGGTTATTGATTAGTAGTGATCGGGAGGATTCGCTAGCCGGTGCCGTGGGCTATGTGGTCCTGGTCGGCGGCGAGACCGGCGGCGGCGACACCACGCTTCTTGTTCAGCGCGATCTCCCACTCATCGAGGAGTGGCAGAGCGCGGGTCTGACCGTGGTCGCCGTCGAGCCGCGCAAGACCGAGATTTCTTACCTGCCGACCTACCGGGGCAAAGGCATCGCGACCATTGATGCGATCGACCGGGCCGCGGGCAAAATCGCACTACCCTTCGCGCTAAGCGGCGAAACGGGCGCATTCGGCTACCGCACCGATGCCGGACAGATCCTCCCCCCCATCGTCGGCTCGGAACCCTCCCCGGATCCTTCTCCGGCACCGACCGCGACACCCAAAGTTATCCCGATCCTGCCGTCCCCGGGAGCAACCCAGCCGCAATGACAGTGCCGGGGGTGGCCGTCATCCTGCCCGCCTATAACGAAGGAGAACGTATCGTTGCCACGGTCGGTGCGGCACTGACCCTGCCGCACGTCCGTATGGTCGTTGTCGTGGACGACGGTTCGGCGGACGAGACCGCGAGTGTCGCGCGGAAAGCGGGCGCGACGGTTTTACGCCACGAACGCAACCGGGGCAAAGCGGCGGCGATGGAGACCGGCGCGAGGCATATCACGCAAATGGGCATGCTCTTGCTGTTTCTGGACGCCGATTTGAAGGAAACGGCGGCGGAAGCGGCGAAACTGATCGACCCAATTGTACGCGATGAAGCGGATATGACGATTGCAACCTTCCCCAAACTTCCCGGCGGCGGCGGCATGGGATTCGTCGTGCGCCTTGCTCGCTGGGGTATCCAAACCACCACCGGGCGCACCATGGAAGCTCCGCTTTCCGGGCAGCGTTGTGTCCGGCGGGGCGTTCTTGATGCCGCCCTGCCGCTCGCGCCGGGATTCGGCGTGGAGACGGCACTTACCATAGATGTACTGAAAGCCGGGTACCGCATTCTGGAGATACCGACGCAAATGGCGCATCGTGTTACCGGAACCGATCTGCGTAGCCATTTACACCGGGCGCGGCAATGGCGCGATGTGGCGAAAGCACTCCTACCCCGCTTACTTAAAGGACGATCTGTTCGATGACGCTGTCTACTCTCGCGCTTCTCGGTTTTGGTTTCGTTTTACTCTGCGTCCTCGCTCCGTTTCTTTCGCGCTTACTATGCCGCGTTTGGCGTCTGGAGAAACCGAACTTCGCCGGAAGCGTAATTCCTGCCGCGACCGGGCTGACATCTCTTTTCGCCGGCTCGGTCGTTTATGCTTTGCTTCCCGCAAGCGGCGCGACCCTCGGGTTCGCCTACGCCCCCTCGTTTCTGATGGTGTGCGTCGGTTTTGGTGTGCTCGGTCTTTTCGATGACAAGTACGGTTCGCGGGATGTCGGGGGGTTCAAAGGACACATCGGCGCGTTACTGAAAGGAAAACCGACTACAGGGGCGGTAAAACTTATCGTAGGCGGGATTCTTGCACTCCTCGCCGCGTTTCTGATACATCGCACGGATTGGGTACAACTCCTGCTCACGGCGACGATCGTCGCGCTCGGCGCGAATACGCTCAATCTGTTGGATACCCGCCCCGGTCGGGCGCAGTTCGGCTTCTTCACGCTGTTCGCGCTTCCGGTAATGCTGGCGATACTCCTCGCGCTTTACAAACTCCGATACATTCAGCCCGGCCTGCTTCCCGACGACGTGCGGTTTTACACGCCCGCCGGCGTCCTGCTCGGGCCGTTAGTCGTCGCCGCTGCTATCGAATGGTGGAGTGACGCGCGGGGGAAAGCAATGATGGGCGACACGGGAAGCAACCTGCTCGGCGCGACCGGCGCGCTGGCGGCAGCGGTGACGTTACCGACTTGGGGATGCATCTCCCTACTCATCGTCCTGTTCGGAATCAATCTTTTAGCGGAACGGGTGTCCATCAACGCATTGATCGAGAAGAATCGTTTTCTACGCGCGTTTGATCGCACGCTGGGTGTACGAACGAAATAAAGCGGCTATGAGGAACGGTATTTTCCACCCTGCCCCATAGCCCCCTTCTTATCCGGGTCGCCTCTACGGTTCGATTTCGAGTAGCTCTACTTCGAAATCAATCGGCGTGTTCGGCGGAACCGTCCCGCCCTGCGAGCCAGTCGCCCCGTAAGCGAGTTCGGACGGAACAAACAGTTTGCGCTTGCCGCCTTCCTTCATACCCGCGACGCCTTCGTCCCACCCCTTGATGACCTGACCGACCCCGATGGTGAAGATGAACGGGGGTGCCTGTTGCCGGGAGTCGAAAACGGTACCGTCCTTGAAAGTGCCGACGTAATAGACGGCGACGCGTTTGCCGAGCACGGGTGCCCTGCCGGTTCCGATAACAATGTCTTGATACTGCAAGCCGGACGGCGTGGTGATAACGGGGTTTGGCGTCGGGCTCGCGGACGGACTCGGGGACGGTGCGGGGGAGACGGTCAGCCCCAGGGTGGCGGTTTTACCCGATTCGGTTTCCGTGACGCGGATGTCGGTCGTGCCCGCGGTCAGGGTGCTCACCGTCGCATTGGCGCCGTCAGCGGCAAGAGTAGCTACATCGGCGGCGCTGGACGACCACTGCCACGTGGTCGCTCCGGTGAGGACCAGGTCCCCCGCCGCATTCTGCGCCGTCACCGCGAACGTTGCGCTTTCCCCCGCGGTCACCGCTTCTGCCGACCGTGTCAGGGACAAGCGATCGATCGTGGAGTCCATCGTCAGATTAATCGCGAACGGTTCATCCGCGACCGCGGTGATCGTTTGCACGCCACTCGCCTGTGCAGGCGAGGCGCCCGCCGACGCGTCCGGGTACGCTTCCGCGTTCACGGTCAATGTGCCCGGCGGCAGATTCTCGAATGCGGCACTGGTCGCCGGGCGTGCAATCACCTGACTTGCACTGAACCCGGCGCCGTTCGTGATGGTGATTTTCACACTGTTCGACGCGACAGGAATTAGCCGCGTCTCCGCGCGAACGGGCCACCGGATAGAAATGGTTCCCCGCGTGCTACCCGGCGTGGTCGGGGAGCCGGTGATTGTGCTTTGCTCCCCGCCTCCGCCGCAACCGGCGAGCGAGGCAAGCGTGACCGCGACCGGCAACGAAAGGGCGACGAGAACAGTGAACGGCATGGCAATACGGGATCTGGTTAATTTCATATTTTTCTTCTTGCGGTTAGTTAACAGTAACGCTGCCGCTGGCGGCGCGTACGCGCACCTCGACCACGGCGACCTTGCCCGGATCCGCGTTACTGGTCGCCCGGACATGGTACACGCCCGCTGTCGCCGGGGCATTGTACACACCCTCGCTATTGATGGCACCGCCTTCTGCCTCCTGAACCGACCAGATGACCGCGGTGTCCACTGCCCCCGTGATCTGCGCTACGAACGTCAGCGAAGAAGACACGTCTAAAACTGATGGCGACGGGGATACAGCAATTCCCACGGTCGCAACGCGCACTTCGACCGCTCCTACCGTGGTTTGCCCGCCCGCACCGCTCAGGGTGAGCGTGTAGGTGGTGGTTTCGACCGGTGTGACCGTCTTTTCCCCAGCAACGGCCCCGGCATCGAAGTTTGATCCTACGACCGTGCTCGTGTTCTGTGAGTTCCAAAGGAGGCGAGTGGATTGCCCGCGCAGGAGGTCTTGGGATTCGGCAGTCAGGGATAGAGTGGGTTCGAGAATCGGCGATGGGCTAGGCGACGGGGTCGGACTAGGCGACGGTGACGGGCTAACACTAGGCGTCGGCGACGGGGTGGGCGATGCAGTCGGGGAACTGCTTCCGCCCCCACAGCCAGTGAGAACAGCAACGGATAGGATCAGGGAAAACACGGCGATGCCGCCACTTCCTCCCGGACGAGAACAATCTGTGAATTTTTTCAATGGGGAGCCTTTGTAAAAAGATCACCGGGGCGTAGAAACACCCCGGCACATAAGTCGAAGTCGGGGATACTATCGAACGTCCATCAGCTCAACGTCGAAAAGGAGCGTGGCTTTCGGCGGGATCGTCGGCGGGCGGCCTTCCTCACCGTAGGCGATTTGATACGGGATGGTTAGTTTGCGCCGACCACCGACTTTCATTCCGGCAACGCCTTCATCCCAACCTTTAATCACCATCCCGGCACCGAGTTGAAAGTCGAACGGCTGGCCGCGGTCGCGCGAGGAGTCGAACTTGGAACCGTCGGTCAACGTCCCCGTGTAATGCATGAAGCACGTTTTCCCCGGCTCGGCAGTCGCCCCTTTACCGATTGTCATGTCTTCATACTGTAACCCACTATCAGTCTTAACGACTTTGCCGTTCCCTTTGAACGGTGCTTTATCGAAATCGCCCGGCGCTTTCGGTCCCGGCGGGGGGGCGGGCGGTCCTGCCATCTTGCTCCCGTCATCCACCGGAGATGCTTCGGCGACGGGCGAAGCATCCGCGATCGGAGACGTTTCTGCTACAGGAGATGATTCGGTGACGGGTTCGGGGTTGTTGCAACCGCCCGCGACGAAAGCGAGCGAGGAAAGGGCGGCGAATGCGCCCGGTGTTATCCAACGAAAAGAAGTTTTTTTCACGGTGATCATTTTACCCCAAGAAGTTCTACGTCGAAATGCAAAACGGCGTTCGGTGGAATCGCGCCGGGAAAGCCGCGTTCGCCATACGCAAGTGCGGGCGGGACAATCAGTTTGCGACGACCGCCGACTTTCATGGAGGCGACGCCTTCATCCCATCCGCGGATGACGTTTCCGGTCCCGAGGACAAACTCGAAGGGGTCGTTGCGGTCCCGAGAAGAATCGAATTTCTTTCCGTCGGGGAATGTACCCGTATAATGAACGGAAACAACGCCGCCTTTGCGCGGCGTGTCTCCTGTCCCTTCAACCAGATCTTCGTACTGCAATCCTGTCGCAGTGGTGACTATATCGCTCACGAGCAGTTCGCCCTTTCTACAGATGGAACGTTTCTGCCCCCAGATTCGCCGCTGGCGAAGTAGATACCTTCTTTCTTCCTTTTGTCCTGCCCGGACGGGGCCAACGCTTCGTTGGATCGGTTTCACCTGCGGTGCTGAGTTACTGATTGGTGGGTGTGTGTCGGTCCTTTCCCGCGAATGCGCCGCCTCGGGTTTTAACATTCCATGTTAAAACCCGGGGCGGCGCCTTCGCGGGGAAACAGCAAGGGCTAACCCGACTAGCACGTAGCCTAACGTAGTAACGAGCACCGCAGGGGAA
>JACMMA010000095.1 GCA_014379275.1 Armatimonadota bacterium
CCTGCTACACCCGCCGCATTCAAATCGCTCTCCTTTTCCACTCCGCATGGTTCGTGTCATCCGCCGTAGTAGCTTGCTACTGCTGTTCCGGAAGCCACACTTTCAACCCCTTAATTTTGACCTATCGTTCACGGACGCAGGGCGGTAATGCGTCCATAATGCTCGCGACCCACGGTGAGAATTTTACGGCGTCTACCGTATTCGGTTCCAGACCAATAACTGACCAATGATTGCTCATGTTGTGTCCGGTTTGCGAAATTTTGCAATCCTGGATATGTACGGTGACGCGAGAGGGGGCGCTCGAAAAATGGTGTTGTCTGAACGAGCCAAAACAGTGTAAAATTGACAGGGTCTGTGACCCTGTGAAGGGTGGTAGGTGTTAACACACGTGCAACTAAGCATCGGACAGCGTATAGCTACGTCCCGTCGTCAGCAGTTCGTGGGGCGCGAGCACGAGATTGATCTGCTGCGTTCGGCACTGTCGGCACCGGATCTGCCGTTCAGTTTGCTGTATCTGCACGGGCCGGGCGGCGTCGGCAAATCCACCTTGCTACAATTCTTTATCGCGCAGTGCGATACGCTCGGCACTCCCTCTTTCTTACTCGACGCGCGGAACACAAAAGCGTCTCCCGAAGCGTTCCTCGACGCCCTGCGAACAGTCCTAAAACTTCCCAGTTCCGAAGAACCCATCGGCTTTTTAAGCACTACATCCCAGCGGTGTGTACTGTTCCTCGACACATTCGAGATGCTGGATGGCATGGCGACGTGGCTACGCGACGTGTTACTCCCCCAGGTTTCGGTCAACGTGCTTATCGTGGCGGCAGGTCGCCAGCCGCCGACAACTGCCTGGCCGTTCGATTCCGGATGGCAGACGGTCTTCCACGCCGTTCGCCTGCAAAATTTTACCGAGCTGGAGAGCAGGGCGTACCTTTCCCAACGCGCCGTCCCGCCGCCCAGACACGCCGCCGCTTTTCGGTTTACGCACGGACATCCGCTCGCGCTCTCGTTACTCGCCGACCTGTACGCGCAATCGCCGCAAGTCGGAGAAATGACGGCATTTTCACCCGAGACCGCGCCGCCCGAAGTGATTCATACCTTGCTGAAACGCTTCATGGACGAAACACCGAGCGGCATCAAGAAGAGCGCGCTTGAGGCGTGCGCTCTGGTGCGCGGGATGAACGAAGCCTTGTTACACGAGATGCTGTTTCAGCACGCACAAGACGAATCATCCGCCGAGCCTTCCGGCGATGCGAAAGACGCGGGGGCAATTTTCAACTGGCTTCGCGGACTGTCCTTTATCAACTCGGGACCGTCCGGGTTGTTTCCCCACGACATCGCCCGCGAAGCAATAGTCGCCGATCTGCGCTGGCGTAACCCGGATTGGCATGTGGAACTCCACCGCCGCGCCCGTCTGTATTACACCCGCCAGCTGAGACAGACCAGCAATGCCGAGCATCAGAAACACCTCCTATACGACTGCATCTTTTTGCACCGCGACAACGAGGTCATCCGCACCGCGTTCACCTGGAAAGAGTTGCCGGAGATGGTCGCCGATTCCCTACGACCCGGCGACACCGCCGCAATCGTCGCGATGGTCGCCACCCACGAAGGGGAGGAGTCGGCGCGCATCGCGGGACACTGGCTGGCGACTCAACCCGAAGCGACTCTGGTGTTCCGCGACGCCGGGAAGAGCGATGAGCCGATAGCATTTTTTACCATGCTCACGCTACACGGGACATCCGAGATGAGCAACGCGGCGGATCCCGCGACGCAAGCTGCCTGGGATTTCATCGCGCGTCACGGGTCGCTTCGCTCCGGCGAAGGGGCGACTTACTTGCGGTTCTGGATGGCGCGGGACACGTACCAGCAAACCTCGCCGCTACAAAGCCTGCTCATCGTTCATGCCCTCCGCCATTTTCTGACGCAGGGACAACGACTCGCGTACACGTTCTTTTGTTGCCACGAGACGGAAACATGGCAGTCGGTGTTCCACTACGCGGGGATCGCGCGCATCAACGCGGAGTTTACCCTGGATGATCACTGCTACGGTGTTTTCGCACACGACTGGCGGTCTACTCCCCTGATGGAATGGATCGCGCGCATGGCGGAGAAAGAGATAGACGCCAGTAGCGTCTACCGCGCACTGCGGAAGGCGGACGGGGTAGCCGGTCGGGAAGCACGGGGACACCTTACCCTGCCGGCGGCACCGCGTCTCGTGCTGGATGCCACTCAGTTTGCGACGGCAGTACGGGAAGGCTTGCGTGACCTGAACAGCCCCGATCAGTTGGCACGGAACTCGCTTCTACGTTCCCGATTGGTCGCACTCCCGCCGTCGGGTGCTTTCGCCGATACCACGGCGCACGTGGCAGCGTTGCAGGCGGTTCTCCAGGAAGCGGCGGCGGCACTCAACGGACCGAACCCGCGTCGTCAGCGGGGCTATCGCGCTGTGTACCATACCTACCTCAACCCCGCTCCCACACAGGAAGAGGCGGCACAACTCCTCGATCTGCCGTTTAG
>JACMMA010000096.1 GCA_014379275.1 Armatimonadota bacterium
CGTGACAAGACATCGCAGTGTGGGGACACGAGCCAGCAACTCCTGTAAAAACAGGACGATTCCCGCCTTCTCGGTCGGCTCTTCCGTACTCGCCCTTTCGGGTAGCGGGGTGAGTAGCTGTTCCATGTTGTCCAGGACAAGCATCGTTCTCGGCAACGCATTCAAGCATGCGGCGATCTGATCGAGCGGCGCGGTAGCCGGAGCGGAGGAAAGACCGAGTGCCGCCACGATTGTCGAAGGAACGGCCTCCGGGTCGCCGACCCCCGCAAGGGCGACAAAATACACGGCATCGAAACGGTCCGCGGCCTTCGCCGCCACCTCGACGGCGAGACGCGTTTTGCCGACGCCTCCCATTCCTGTCAGGGTGACAAGCCGCTCCCCGCCGGGATCGAGCCACCGGAGCACCGTGCTAACCTCGGCATCCCGCCCGAAGAAACGAGAAAGGCGCAGGGGAAGGGGCGTCCGGGAACGCAGAATGTCGGTCGCCGCGGCTTGTCGATTCTCGTCCGCGAGGGGAGCGACAGACGGCGTCGCCCCGCCGCTACGCTGTGCACGCCGGAGGGGATTATCGGGCTGACCTTTTTTGGGGGGGGCTTCCGGTTTGATCTGCAAGTGACGCACCAGGTCTTCCGTTTCCGGCGCGGGCGCCATGCCGAACTCGCGCTTGAAACGACGTAGCTGAAGGAACTGCTCTCGTGCCTGCTCGGACTGGCGCATTCGTAGAAGGAGAGCGATCAGGTACCGGTGCGATTCTTCCCGGTACGGGTCGGCTTGAACGGCCTGGCGTGCCCATACCAGCGCATTGTCCGAATCCCCGGCGGATTCATAAAGCCGGCTTCCGTCCCGCAGCGCGCCCAAAAACTGTTCACCCAGACGCAGGCGTTCGCCGGAAACCCACTCGTCGTCGAACGGCTCCAGTAACTCTCCCCGGTAAAGAGTCACCGCTTCGACCAGGCTTTTCAGTTGTACGTGCGGCTCACGGGATTGGGCGGCTACATTCAGTGCCTTCTGGAACTTTCCGACGTCGGTCGTGATGACTTCGGGTCGTAGCCGGATGGTGAAGCGGTCCGCGAGAATCGTGCCGCTCGCGCCGGAGCCCGGCGGGTCCAGCACACGCCGCAGAGCCGATAAGGCGAGGCTGAGTTTGTTGCGACCGACAGTCGGCGGTTGGTCGGGCCAGAACAGCTCGATCAGTTTTTCACGTTCGTGTCCCACAGCCGGATAATAAGCGAGGTACGCCAGGAGCAGTCCGGTAGCGCGGGTGCGGAAGCGGGTGACCGTCCGCTCCTTTTGCGCCGTGTCCATCAGCCGAAGGCGCAGATTCCCGAGCAGTTCGATATCGTGTCGTGAGGAAAACAGCATGGTCGAAAAGGTTTTACCTGCCCCGAGATCGGCATTACCGCGACATCCCTTGGAGATTTCACACCGTTTTTGCCAGAAACCGGTATTTGCATCGCTTCCGACAGACCTGTGACAGACTCGCTGATTATACTACACTTTGAGTAATGTTGGTTAACTACCGATTAACGGAGAGAGAAGGTTCACAAATAATGGGGCTTGGTAGACAGGTGCGGGTGGCACGACGGGCGTCCCTGGTCGTCTCTCAGGAGCGTTTTACCGTCGGCGATTCCGTCTTTGTGTTCAGCAGGGGATCGGCTTCCCGGCCAAAAAGCGGCGATTCGAACGAGGCGTCGGCTACACCTGCCCCGGTCGGTTCAGCCGCGCGTACGGCTTCCCCGTCGGGGGACGCCCTCCTCGGACGGATCGCGAATACCGCCGGGTGTCACGTCACCGCCCGAAAAGACGGGGATGACTCCCCGTTCGCGCCCCCGTTTACGGAACCGTCGTGAAGCGATTTCCGTCGCTACCCAAAGCGCGTCCCGGACGCCGCGGCATGCCCGCCGCGCTGTCCGCGATACCAGTCGCTCAGCGCGGAATCGGCTGACAGCGCGTTCGCTATCTCGCCCGTCACATTGTCGGCTTGCTCCGACGCGATTCGTGCCCCTGCCGCGTCGCCGTTTTTCTGTCGCCACGCTGCTACCGCCCGGTACACCCCCGCTTCCTCGACATCGCTGCGGTAGTTCCTGCGTGCCGAATTATAGCGGGCCAGCAGTGCCTCCATTGTGGCAACGTTTCCGTAGGTGCCGGGGTCGCTGGTGAAAAGGAGCACCCGCGCCGCCGCTATTTTCGTCGCCATATCCGCACGTTTCGCGAGGGGGGAGTCGAACAGCCGGGCGTCGTCCAAGCGCGCCTTCCATGGCTCCTCGGCGAACAGGTGGTACAGATCACACAGAAAAATGCTCCCCGTCGCGTCGGAACGTTTGTAGTGACGCCGGGCTTCGCCCAGAAGTCCGCGGGCGATCTCGAATTCTCCGTCCCGTATCCCGATTCGTGCGCGCAGATACGCCAGATGCGCGTCGGTGTCGTCGCCGGGAAGCGACTCGGCTTCGGCTACATACCGCGCCGTTTCCCCGGTTGCCCCCAATTCCTGTGCCGCGAGTGCCGCCCGGAACAGTCGGTAGCGCAGGGTGCGCTCGTCGCCGATCTCCTGCCACAGGGTGCGGAATCCCAGTTCGGCTTGCGGGACCTCGGCGCGCGCGTGGCGTGACAGGAAGAGCGAAACCGCCTGCAGACCGTCGGACGCCATCATTTTTCGACTTCCCGCGACGCGTTGACGGAAAGGAAACAGATTCGCCAGGCCGATGAGCGCGTTCATCACCGCGAGCGCGAGCCAGAGTGCGCCGGGGGAATACGAGAGCAGCGCGAAGCAGAGCGCGGCGACGATCAGATTAGCGACCCCGCCGCCGACGAGAAGCACGGCGCGGTGAAACCGGGATGGGAGGAGTTCGGTGGTTGTCGTCCAGCACGTGCCGATCGTCGGGTTCTCGCGGCACCAGAAGAAAATCGCCCCGCCCGGCAGGGTCGCGCGAAAAAACGGTTTGCCGGTTCCCAGCCCGAGCGATGTGACGCGGTAGCCGATCACCCCGGCGGATAGCGCGTGTCCCGCCTCGTGGATGGCTACGGCGGCGAACAGAGCGGGGTACAAACAAAGGGCGAGCAGGACCAGCGAAGTAAGCGGCGGCACGGTCGGCAAGCCTCGCTACCGGGCTACCGAAAGGCGAAGCGGTTTTCCGTCTATTTGCGCGAGCGTGATATTGTTCGGGGTCCCGACGCGGGCACTGGCCGCCGTTTGCGAGATCTGGATCGCACTGCTGACCGGTTTACCGGCAGGTAATGCGCCCTCCGTGTTCACCGTGGTCCCATCCGAACCGTGTAAAGTGACCGCCCATTTTCCCGATGCCTTGTCGGCGGTCAGGTCGGCTTCGTAAATATGACACCCGCCACGTTCGGTCGCGCTGTTGAGCGGGTATGTATCCGATAGAACGAAGTCGGTGCCGGTGCCGGACGCCTTGCGCCAGTTGGAGGAACCGATCAGGCTCCACTTATAGTGTAATTTATCGGTGCCGGTTTCGATAGGGGTCGTTACGACGCGCACGTTTCCGCTGGTAGGGACGCCGAGCAATGCGCTCATGTCGCCGCCGATCCGCGGCTGGATGAGAAGATATGCTCCGCCAACCAGTGCGGAAGCGATCCCCAGGCCGAGGGTGATGACGGCGACTGTTTTCGGAGTGATTCGGGCGCGAGGTTTCATAGGCTCATTATACCGTGCAACGCGGCGCGACTTGCAAAACGATCACCGCCGTGCTATGATTCGCAACTCTTTGCCGGGAAATCCAGTTTCGCGTTTTCGCCGACGCGCTGTAGTGACTTACTTACTGCGTCATCTTCCTGCCTGTCGCACCCGGCACCGCAGGTAACACGATCCGACGAAGGCGGCGGGAACGTGTTTCCGTGAGTTGGCCCCGTCCGGCACCCAGAGGGTACCCGACAGAATGAAAAAGGAGACGAAATCCGTGGCACAAAATGACACCGAATCAGCCACCATTTCCCCGGAGACCGGTTTTCGCGATGCCGCCCGTATCACACTCCGTGCGGCTCTCGTCAAGATGATGAAAAACGCCCCGGAAACGCACGCGGGTTTGTTGCGCCGCGAGCCGAAACCGGCGGAAGTCGAGGCCCTGCACGATATGCGTGTCGGCACCCGCCGCCTGCGTGCCGCGCTATCGGTGTTTGCCCGGATCTTCCCTAAAGACGACTACCGCGACATCGAGCGGGAGGTCGCCGCGATCACGGACGCCCTCGCCGCGGTGCGCGACCTGGATGTTCAGCGCGAAACACTCGCCGCGATCACCGCCGACATGCCTCCCAACGAAGCCTACGGCGTGGAACGGCTTCGCGCGCGGCTGGCGCGGCAGCGCGATACCGAGCGCGAATCTTTGATCAAGGCATTGAAAAAACTAGAAAAAAGCCGGTTCGAAAAGCGGTTCACACAAGCTTTGGAGCGGGCCACGACCGTGGGTAAGAAAGAAGCATAGCGCGGGTCATGGCGAAAGCAATTCCGATTTACAAACTCACCGAGCCGGACGCCCCTTTTCTGGCGTCCGTGGCGGTGCTCCGGGTCCGCCTGGGCGAGGTGATGGATTTCGCCCCCGCGATCCTGGACCCCGCGAACGTTTCCGAACTGCACGACATGCGTATCGCCGCCAAACGATTGCGCTATACACTCGAAGTGTTCGCCCCCGCCCTGCCGCCCGATCAGATCAAGACCGTGCTCGCGATGGTCGCCAACCTACAGGAGCGACTCGGCGCGATCCACGACTGCGATGTGCTCGTCCCGCTTTTGGAGGAGACCTTGACCCGGGAAGAAGATCGCGAGCGCAAAAAGGCACTCCGTAAAAAACCCGAACTGCCGCCGTATTTCGCCGCCGAAGGGCTGGTCTCGCTGATCGCCGGGAAGCGGACGGAGCGTGAACAGTTGTATAATGAGCTGATCGCGTGGTGGCAGGCTCTGCCGCCCGAGTCTTTCTGGGAATCGGTTTCCGCACTGATCCCGAAAGCACCTTCCGCTAAATAATGCAATGTCCTCGTAAAACTGGTATCGCCGTTCTTTTTCTGGCGCTGATCTTCGCGTCGGGCGTCGTGGTTATCGCTCCCGCGGAGGCGAAACCGCCGAGCCGCAAAATACGTCGCGCCGTGCTGAAGAACCGCCTCGCCTCGGTACGCGCGAACGCGCACAAGACTCGCACGGAACTCAAACAGGCGAAGCGCGAAGAAGCGCAGATTCATGCCGATCTGCTGGCGATCCGGGCGAAGGTGACCGCGACGCGCGATAAACTTTCCACGACAAAAGCCCGCCTGGTCCGGACGCGCACCGAGCAGAGGAAGGCGCAAGCCGCGCTCGCCGTGTACCAGAAGCGGCTGAAGGCGCGTGAGATCTCGCTCGCGAAGCGGATGGCGGCGAACTACCGCCAGGGACCGGTGCGCTACGCCTCCGTCTTGCTGGCGTCACGCTCGATGGGCGATTTGCTCACGCGCGGGCGGTTCGTCCGCGGCGTGATGGAATACGACGCGAAACTGATCACCGAGATCAAAGCGGATCGGCAGGCGGTGCTGACGTGGAAGCGCACCATCGACGCCAAAGCGGCGCAGATCGAAGCGGAAAAGTGCGAACTCGCCGAACGCCAGGCTGAGGAAGCCAAAGACGCCATCGCGGAACGCACCCTACTCGCCGAAGCCAAAGCCAAGCGCGCGGAGTTAGAGGACGAATTAGACGCGCTACAAGAAGACTCTTCGGCGATAGCGGACCGCATCCGCGCGCTTTCCGAAACGCTGGACGGGCGGGCGCGGCGGTTGATCGCGTTCACCGGAAAGTTCGTGCGCCCGGTGCCGGGCGGGATAACGTCCGGGTTCGGGACGCGTTTCCACCCGATCCTGCACCGGTCGCGTCTCCATGCCGGGTGCGATTTCGGCGGCGGGCATGGCACCGCGATTGTGTCGGTCGCGTCGGGCACCGTGGTGTATGCGGGAACCATGCGCGGCTACGGCAACGTGGTGGTCGTCGACCACGGCGGCGGCATTTCCACG
>JACMMA010000657.1 GCA_014379275.1 Armatimonadota bacterium
GGGGATCCTGTAAAAATAATCTTGCTTTTTTTGCGGCACCGCGGGACCGGTCTGCTTTTGTCGGCGCCGCGTTTGTCCGGTAGAATGTCCCGGGACAAACTATGGAAATTTCCGCCGACGAAATGGAGGCCTGCCTCCGAGTCCTCCAGCGCATCGCCGATTCGCGCGGGAGTATTCGTCGGAGCGACCACTTCAATGCCCTGATCGCCAAGGTGTACCGCCAGAGCAAGAAGTTCGATCTTCGCGCCGAGCGGCAGCGTCAGTGGACCGAGGATCGCGCCGCGCAAGCGGAGACCGCGATGGTGCGGATTCAGCGCGACGCGCTTTCGGCGGGAGCACTTGCCTTGCCGCCCGTGCTCGCGCCGCCGCGCGTTTTGAACCGCGCCGAAACCTGTTACATCTGCAAGGAAGATTACACCGAGGTTCACTTCTTCTATCACCTGCTCTGCCCAAGATGCGCCGAGATCAACTTTACCATGCGCCACCTGAGCGCGGATCTGCGCGGCCGCACGGCGCTGGTCACCGGCGGGCGCGTCAAGATCGGCTACCAGACCGTTCTAAGGCTCCTGCGCGACGGCGCGAAGGTGATCCTGACCACGCGCTTTCCGAACGCCGCCGCCCGCCGCCTTTTCGACGAGGCGGACTCCGGCGCGTGGCGGGAGCGGCTACAGGTGTACGGGCTGGATCTGCGAAACCTGCCGTCCGTGGAACAGTTCGCACAGCACCTTCTGCATACCGAACCGGCAATCGACATCGTGATCCACAACGCCGCGCAGACTATCGCCCGCCCGCCGGGTTTCTATACCGAACTGCTCGCGGGCGAGGAACCGGGCATGCTCGGCATCGAAGCGTCGCGGCTGGTCGCGCAAAACGCTCCCGATACGACCGCTACGGACAGCGTTTCGTTGCTCCCGGCGATGGCTTCCCCGGCTATCGACATTCTTCCGGCGCACAAGTGGGAGGACAACGAGGAACGCGCCGACTCGCGCGACACGAACAGCTGGCTTCTCCGGTTGGACGAAGTCAGTGCGCCGGAAATGCTGGAAGTGCAACTCGTGAACGCGGTCGCGCCGTTCCTACTCAACAGCCGATTGAAGCCGCTCCTGATGCGTTCGCCGTTCGCGCGCCGGTTCATCGTCAACGTGTCGGCGATGGAGGGGCAGTTTTCGCGCCACAAGACCGTGTTCCACCCGCACACGAACATGGCGAAGGCGGCACTCAACATGATGACGCGCACGTCCGGGGCGGATTACGCCCGCGACGGCATTTATATGAACAGTGTGGACACCGGCTGGGTCACGGACGAGAACCCCGCCGCGAAGCGCGAAAAGATCCAGGAAGAGCGCGGGTTCTTCGCGCCGCTCGACATAGTGGACGGCATGGCGCGCATTTATCACCCGGTCGCGCAAGGGATCAACAACCCCGAGGAGCCGTTTGCCGGTCGCTTCCTCAAAGACTACGCGCCCTGCCCCTGGTGAGCAGGTGCCGTGGAATGAAGCCCAGGTGAATCTCATCCTAACCCACCATGGCGCCCCCCGCCCCGGTGAAACAATAGGCGAACCACGCATTTCCGCAGCGCTATAAACCCCGAACAAGGCGGTTAATCCGGCACGAATTGCTACTCTTCGGTGTCGAGTGCGCCCGGCTAGCACCGACGGGGCATAACTGACAACGTTACCAGTTTCGACTCGGACCAGACTACGTGGATCTTTGGACAGACCAGCCGCACATTCGGCCCGTCGTCGACCCGGACGGGCCGGAGATGACCCTGAGTTGCGGGAGCGCCCTTTGTTTACCTGCCCCTTGCCCTCCGCCGTGAGCGGGGTCAACGCCACGTGCCTGAACCATCCGATTCAGGTAGAGCAGTTACGCCCATTGCTCCAGGAAGCGATCGGGATCCCATCGCTTCCTCAGTTATTGCCAGCGATGGGATATGCCGCGTCGGTAAGCCCTGTCCCGCGTCGTCCTATCGACGAGATACTGCTACAAAGATAAAATACGCCATTCCGTTGATGAAACACCCAGATGATCATAGATAAAATACTGACATAAGCGGAATGACACGATTAAAGGAAATTAGACATGAATACGATGCGAGCCTGTGTGTTCCACGGCAAGGACAACATCCGAGTCGAGGAAGTTGCCCGCCCCCGCGCGGGCGTCGGCGAGGCGGTGATACGGATCACGCTCACGACCATCTGCGGGACCGACCTGCACATCCTGCGCGGCGAGTACCCGGTCCAGCCGGGCCTCGTCATCGGGCACGAGCCGGTCGGTGTGATCGCGGAACTGGGCGCGGGCGTCACCGGATACGAGATCGGCGACCGCGTGCTCGTCGGCGCGATCACGCCCTGCGGTCAATGTCACGGCTGCCTGTCCGGGCATCTTTCGCAGTGCGGACACGGCGACGGCTACGAAGCCATCGGCGGCTGGCGGTTCGGCAACACGATCAATGGGGCGCAGGCGGAGTATCTGCTCGTCCCGAACGCGCAAGCAAACCTGGCGAAGATCCCGGGCGGTCTGTCCGACGAACAGGTCATTCTGCTGGCGGACATCGCCTCGACCGGCTTCAGCGGCGCGGAGTCGGGCGGCATCAAGATCGGCGA
>JACMMA010000658.1 GCA_014379275.1 Armatimonadota bacterium
CTCCAGACCGAGGACACGAACGCGGACGGGACATTGACCATCGTCGCCGCCGTGCGCTCGGAAGACCTGCGCCGCATCCGTTCCGAGCTTCAGGAAGCCGGTCTCACACCGTCGCGCATCCTGCCGATCTCCCTGGCGGCGATCGCCATCGCCGCGCAAGCCGGGTTTGGGGCGGGCGCGCTCGTGGTCGAACAGGTGACCGGCGGATGCACGCTCGATGTCGTCGCCGGGGGCACCGTGCTGTTCAGCCGGATGACGGCGCAGATGCGCGATCTACCCACGGAGATCCGGCGCACGCTCACCGCCGCCGGAGCGGACGATCTGCCCGTGGTCGCCGTAAATTTGGGGGATGCCGATCTTCCGGGGTCGCTACCCGCCGCGGACGGTTCGCTGGCGTTGCTACACCGTGCTCCCCAAATGTTCGCGTTCGAACTCGAAGAAGACCGCGTCAACGCGACCAAACGGCGGGTTTCGGCGCGGATGCGGCTCGCGAGCCTGATGCTCGCCTCCGCCGTTCTGCTGGCGGTTCTGATCTGGGCGGACCGATCGGACGCGCTGGCGGTCGTGCGGCGCAGTGAAGGAACATGGACGCGTCAGCTCAGCCGCTTGCGCTCGATCCGCAACACCGAGATCGAGCGGGCGCAGCGCGCGACGGCGATCCATACCAACATCGAACGGGCGTTCGAGCCCGCGCAACCGATCAGCGACGTGGCAACCGTGATCGGCGACGTTCTGCCCCGGGGGGCCTGGATGACGGGTCTGAATATCGAGCGCGGAAAAGTCCTGCAGATCCGCGGCACCGCCTTGACGCCGGATCATGTCGCCCGGTTCGTCGATGTGCTCGGCGCGAACCGGCGTTTCCGCGACGTTAAACTGGTTTTCGCCAACGAGGCGCGGATCGCCGAAAAGCCGGTCGTGCAGTTCAACGTCACGGCGGCGGCGGTCGGCAACCTCCCCCTGCCCGTCGCGGCGAAGACCGCGAAAGGGGCGGCACGCAGGACCAGTGGCAGTTCGACCGCCGGTTCAACAAGGAGTTCACCATGATCGATTTCAAAAGACGGGACGACATACTGCCGAGTTCGCTGATACTGGCGGCGATCCTGATGCTTCTCGGAACACTGCTTTACATGGTCCTGGTTCCGACACCGAGCACGGCGGGACTCGCCAAAGGACGTGATCTGAGTCGGCGCAAGATCGCGAAAGAGATCGAAACGGCTCGCGCACGGGCGGACGAACTGGAAAAAACGAACCGGGCATATCTCTGGAATGAATCCGCCGAATCGGTGACCGCCCGTGTGCTGGGCGACATCACGGCGCAGGCACGGCGCAAGTCCTTGAAAATGACCGCGTTCCGCCCGCAACGTCCGCAGACGCTGGAAACGTTGACCGAGTTGCCGTTCAGCGTCCAGCTTTCCGGGCCGTACCCGGCGGTGCGCGATGTCGTCGCGGCGATGAACACGCCGCGAAGCCGGATCGCCCTGCGCTCCCTGCAGATGGCTTCGTCCGATGGCGCGTCCAGCGCGGTCACGGCGACCGTCGCCTTTTCCGCGTACACGGTTCTTCCGAAAAAACCCGCCGCGAAATCCACGCCGCGACCGGCGGTACGCGGAGGTAATGCGAATGGCTAAGGTGAGTCGCCCCATTGTCTACGCGGTCGTCGCGGCGGTCGCCCTCTACGCCGTCGTTTTGCTGACCGAGCCGGAAAAACCGGTCAAGAAGTCGGCCAAAAAAAGCACTCTCGGTGCCACTACCAAGGCGCCCGCCGGGTTCCTGCCCGAAGATTTGACTGCGCGGTTCGCCCGTTATCAGGGGAAATCACGGGACGCCTTTAAGCCCGAGGTAGTTCCGAAACAAAC
>JACMMA010000097.1 GCA_014379275.1 Armatimonadota bacterium
GTCAGGGTAAAAACGTCGCCTCGATTGTATCGCATGCGAGCCGTCACCTCCCGCGTATTCTCCCTCCCCCGGGTACCCTCGTGCGTATTCTCCCTCCCCCCGCCCCCTCCCTCGTCGGAATGAGAGAGGGGGAGCAGCGGAAACGCAGTTTCCGTGAGCCAGACGGGAACGCGTGGAGGCGGAATATCACCGGTAGCACCTTCTTCCTCCCCCTCTCTCATTCCGACGAGGGAGGGGGCGGGGGGGAGGGAGAATACGCACGAGGGTACCCGGGGGAGGGAGAATACGCGGGAGGTGACGGCTCGCATGCGATACAATCGAGGCGACGTTTTTACCCTGACTTTCGGAGGTAGTTCCTCATTATGCCGGTCCTGCTCACTTGCGCCCTTGCCGCCGCCGCCCCCCTATCATTCCTCGCTGCCCCTTATAGTAGTAGGATTGCACCGGAGGAGATCGCGCCGTCGGTCCCGCTTCCTGCCGCCTCCTTATCCGAAGGGGAGTATAAGTCTGCGCTCGCCGCTTTGATGGCGGACTCCCAGAAACGCCCCGGTGTTTATGTGTCGCTCGCGACACTGGTTTCCCGTGATGTGACGCCCCCGCACGCGGCGGCGATTGTGGAAGTACTCGCCGGGTATATCGATAGCACCGACCCTCTAGAGACCGTCGTTCCTTTAAAGCTATTGGGGCGATGCGGCGCGGCGGCCCGTCCGGCACTGCCGCGCGTGTTGTCGCTGGCATCGAGTAGCTTTGCCCCGGTACGTCTGGCCGTCGCCGAGGCTATCGGGGGTATCTATTACATCCCGCGCGGCACCCTGTCTACCTGCCCCCCCGGCGTCACCGCCGTTCTGATCCGTTTGCTACGTAGCGATCCGGACCGGGGGACGAAACGCGCCGCCGCCGTCGCCCTCGGGCGCTCCCAGAGTATGTCGCAGGAAGTTTTGATCGCGCTCGCCGCGGTCGTCGGCGGTAGCGATGTGCCGGTCGCGCTCGGCGGGCTTTCCGCCGCGCAGTCGCTGGGACCCGCCGCGAAACTCCTGATGCCCGCCATCAAAACGCGTCTGGCGGACGGCGAAAGCGTCGCGAACGCGATTCTGGCATTGTTCGCGGTAGGGTCGCCACAGGAAACGGTGGATGCGATGGCACAGACGCTCTCCCAAACGAACGATTTCGTGGTGCGCCAGACCCTCGTCTACTATGCCGCGCAGCTCCCGGCGGGCGGCAAGGATACACGGGCACTCGCCGACGCGATAAAGCCGCTGATGGAGGTGCAGGTGTCTAACAACGGCGAAAACGCGACCGCGGAAGATGTCAACGGGTTGCGGGCGTCCGCCGCGAGCGCGTACCAGGCGCTTTCCGGCGACACGAAAACCACCGCCGACGCGCTCGCCGCCCTGGTCCGTAACGCGAAAGTCCCGCTCACCGTGCGGCGAAGCGCGGTGACGCAGATCGGTAAGATGGGCAAAGCCGCGCTGGACATTCCCGAGGTTCTGCCCGCCTTAAAGGTCGCGCTTTCCGACAAGGACTCGACGTTACAGGGGGCGGCAGTCGCCGTGCTGTTTAAGTTTGGCGGACCGGCGGCGGAGGGTGTCGCGCCGCGCCTTTCCGAACTGCTACTCGCGGCGTGGAAGGGGAAAGAAGACAGCCGCGCCTACTCGCTGATGAACTCTTTGTATCGGATCGGGCCGCGGGCGAAAACGTCGGCGCTTCCCGTGCTGAAGAAGATCATCGCGGGCGAACCGAAAGGGTCGCCCAACGCGCAGTTCGCGCAACTGGTTTTGGAGAAGGTCAGCGAGTAGTGTATGATTAGGTGAATACGGTGCCCGCGGTTTGGGGGCGGGACCTCACCCCCCAAACCGCGAGTGTCTCCTGATAGGAACGACATGAAAACTGCTCTTTCTAAACTCATCACCGGGGCGCACCTGTCTGTCGCGGAAGCCGAGGCGGCGATGACCGCGCTGACGAACGGTAACGCGTCCCCGGCGCAGATCGGTGCGCTACTTGCCGCGCTCCGCGTCAAAGGCGAGACCGTGGACGAGATTACCGGATTCGCCCGTGTCCTGCGGGCGAAGTCGCTCCGCGTGCAAACGTCGCGCCGTCCTCTGCTGGATACCTGCGGCACCGGGGGCGACACGGTAAAAACATTCAACATCTCCACGGCGGCGGCGTTTGTCGCGGCGGCGGCGGGGGTGGCGGTCGCGAAGCATGGCAACCGCGCCGCGACGTCGAAGTGCGGTTCGGCGGACGTTCTGGAAGCGTCCGGCGTTCGTCTCGACCTGGATGCGGACGCGGTCGGTCGGTGTATTGACGCCATCGGCATCGGCTTTCTGTTCGCCCGTGCCCACCATCCGGCGATGAAACACGCCGCGCCGGTACGCGCCGAACTGGGGTTTCGCACCGTATTCAACGCGCTGGGACCGCTGACAAACCCGGCGGGCGCGACACGGCAACTGCTCGGCGTCTACGACCCCGCGCTTTGTGAGCCGCTCGCCCACGTGCTGGGCAATCTGGGCGCGGAGCGGGCGATGGTGGTTCACGGCGGGCCGGGGCTCGACGAGATAGCGACCTGGGGCGAGACGCTCGTCGCGGAATGGGACGGCACCGCAGTACGAACGTACACCATCACCGCGGAACGGCTCGGGGTTTCTACCGGCGACCCCGCCGACCTCGAAGCCGGGTGCGATGCGGCGGAAAGTGCGGCGATTCTGCAAGCGATCCTGAACGGCACGGACACCGGGGCGAAGCGCGACATTGTCGCGGTGAACGCGGGGGCGGCTCTGTACACGGCGGGCGTCGCCGACACCCTCACGGACGGCGTTCGCGCCGCGCAGGAAACGCTGGCGTCCGGCGCGGCGGCGTCGAAGCTCGCGGAACTAATCGCGTGGACGCGGAGTAGCGATTAGGCGGACGTTCCAAACGTTTCCTCCACACGATTTGTGATCGTCGTCGCCGTCGGGGGAATGTATTCCCCCGAA
>JACMMA010000659.1 GCA_014379275.1 Armatimonadota bacterium
CGCATCGCGGTACGCCTGCTCGAAGTCAGATCTGACGGATGCAAAAACGTTGCTCCTTTGGCGGGCTGCACTCATACATTTGTATCGCGTGGAGATGAAGAAAAACAAGAGGGTTCGGGGACCAGATCGTTTCCCCGAACCCTCAAGACAGGCTCCCCGTGGTGGATTCGAACCACCGACACCTCAGTTAACAGCCGAGTGCTCTGCCGCTGAGCTAACAGGGAACAAACACGTCGCTTCCGGCTCCCGAAGGTCGTTTCAACGAACGGCGACGGTCAAAATATATCACGTGCCGACTGCGTCGTCAATACATACGCCGATTCTCGCCGCGAAAAAAGTTCCGCGTTTTCTGCGGCGGCGTGGTCAAAGGAAACGCGCCCTGAGCTCCGCAGTCGGCATCATGCACTCGTCGCGTTTCCCGAACCATCGGTAGCGATTTCTAGCGACGAAACGATACACGGCGTCCCGCAACAATTTCGGCACAATCTTCCCGGCGTAAAGAACCGGGAACGGGGCGGGAAGATTGCGCGCGATTTCCAGAGCGGCGTCGGAATGGGTGAGCAGTTTCCCGCCCACAAAAACCAGTATCGTGTCCGCCGCGGCGGTGCCCCCTGCGGCGACGTAGCCCGCTTCGCGCATCAAGGACTGAGCCTTGTCGCTTTGTTGGGCGGCGAACCGAAACCGGTCCCCTTCCTTATCCTGTCGGATAAGAAGTTGCACCAACCCGTCGCACAGGTTACATTCCCCGTCGAACAGCACAATCATCGGCTCGCGTTTCGTGGCACTCATAAAAAAGACCCTGCTACAGATAGTCTATAGCAGGGTCTTCCCATTCGCCAAGTTTTGATCGTCGGCGATCCTTAGCGAAGATAAACGGACAGACCCAAGTTCAAGCGGAAGTCCGATTCGCTGTTTTCCTGATCCGTGTCGGAATATTGCAGGATAGCGTTAGCGGAAACGTTCTGGTTCAGGAAGTACTTAACACCACCACGCAGACCGTAGCGGAAATAGTTATCCGAGTCGCCGCCCGCGTCGGCGAAGCCGAGTTGCACGCCGACGAACGGCAGGAGGGCTGACTCACTGGGGAAGTGGTAATCCGCGAACCCCGTCAGGCCGTACTGGCTATCTCCCCCTTCAGGGTTGGCGTATTCGAATAAGCCACCGACTTCGAGGTTCGGACTCAGAAAGATGCCATAGCCCACGGTTAAATCGATGTTGTTCTCTGGGTCGAACTGGAAGTTACCGCTAAGTTGGATCTCTTTTGTATTCTTGACTGGGAGAAGTGGGTTGATTGCAGTTTGTGCGCTTGCCGGTTTGACAGAAAGCAGCAACCCTGCCGCGAGCACGGAAGCAGCAAGGGTAGCGGTTGAAAAGAGCACGTTGTTTTTCATAGGATATTTTATTCCTGGAATGTTTTATTGTGGCAGTTTGCCATTTGCCACTTACCGACCGTATAGTACCGCATGGTTACTTCAGTTTAAACCCTTTTGATCAAAAAATTTAGTTTACACGCGCGATAGGTGGTTGCTCGACGCGAAACGACGCGATTAAAATTGGTAACCTATCCCCACTCGCCCACCGGACGGGTTAACGCGAACAGTTCTGCCATCCGCGTTACGCGTTCGAATCGATTCGAGCGACAATAAATCGAACTGCGCATAAAAGTTCCTAGTGAACTGGTACCCCCCCTGAAAACGGATACCGAGACTGCTGCCATTTTCCTCATATCGCTGCGGACCGGATGGGTCTATGTCCAGCCGCGTCGTGTAGAACCCCGCACCCGCGCCGACATAAAAATGGCTCCGGTCGAGCGATTCGGTGAAGACGCGCCGTGCCATCATCCCCACGCCGATGATTCGGACATCGAACTGTGCGCTTTCACTCCGTTTGAAACGCTCACCGCCGTTGATGTCGGCGAAAAATCCGATCAGCGTCGGCCCCCCCAGCAATGTGCTCGTGAAGGCATCGTACTGGACGTCAACGGCTGCGAACGTGCCGAGACCGCGGTTGATTGTACGGCTGTCAGACGAGTGGTAGCTCAGAGTGACACGGAACGGGTTCGGCGGGCGCTTACCATACCCGTTTCTCCCCAGTCCGCTAAATACCCCGGAGTTGCCCTCCGCAGGATTCGTTTTAAGCGGGTCGGGAAAGCCCTGTGCCTGCGCGACCGAAGTACGACCCGCAAAGACACATAGTGTTACCCCGAGAAGCACCGAGAAGACAGCGGGCAAATATGTTCGGCTCATGGAATGGCTCCAAATGATATTTAAAGAGTGTTCGAAAGTCGTCGAAAGGACTACGCTTGTACCTGTACCCACAATACCAAGCGATTATGCATAGTCATTCTCCGGGGGAGCGACGGTGACCGAGGCAATAAAAAACGCGACACGCCATCTGACGTGTCGCGTTTCGCGGAACTAAGCCGGCTAAAACCGGTAGCCGATGCTCGCCCGAATGCCAGACGGTTCGTAATCCACCCCGCCCTTGCTGAACTTGTCTACGATGGTGTATTCGACTTCGCCGAATAAACCCATGCTGAGCTGGTAGCCGAGCGCTATTTTGCCGCCAAGGCCACCTTCGGTATCGTCACTGCTGCCGATATCCAGTTTCGTACTGTAATATCCCAGACCGAGTTCGCCGTAAGGCTGACCCGCAGTCCCGACCGCGGGCGCGAACAGGTAGCGCGCACCGATGCCAATCGCGAAAGTCGTCGCCTCCGAATCAACTTTCACGTTGTTGATGGTTTTGTCATCGGATCCCGTGAAGTAGTCCGCGTATATATTGAAGAGAACGGGGCTCGTCGCGTTGGTTTTCGAGAAATCATAAGCGATTCCGGCACTGAAGCGGTAATCGATCTTGCCAATTTCTATTCCGTTGGCACCTTTCACCTCACCTCCCCCGAACAACCCACCTAGCTTAACCCGAAACGGCTTTTGCACGGGAAGGGTATCGTCCTGGGCGAAAACGGTCGCGCCAGATGCCGCGACGCAAGCGAGGGACAATCCCCCGACGACAAGCGACTTGATAAAAGTATTCACTATCTCTGTACTCCTGATTGGCAGTATAAATGCGGGACTGATGAGCCTGCATTCCGTGGCGTTACCCGCTGCGGACAATCCGCTTGCGGGTAGACCACACCGTTATAGAGACAGATTTCGCCAATTCGGTTTCCGAATTTTACTTGGCAGCGACCACAGAGGACGGGGTGTCTGCGAATTGCTTCACGACCTCGCCCAGGCGGGGATCGACGAACCCGAAGCGTACAAACCCGTTGGCGCGGGCGCTAGCGAGGGCTACCTTGACCGCCTCGTCGCTCGCGCCGGGATCGGCTTGCACCAGCACGTTGACTGAAGAAGGGCTCACTTTCGCGCCAAACCGCTCGGCGACGGTGATTTTCAGTCCCTCGCCGACAACTTCGGGGGCGAACCACTGGTCTTCCTTCGCGAACTCTTTGATGTCGAACGTGCCGTCGGCACGGGCGACAATGGTCAGCTTGCTCGCCGCATTCGCTTGGCCGGTTAGCGCGGCGAGGAAAGGGGCGTGACCGCCGAAAGGAACAATGCTACCGAGTCCCATAAGAAGTAGCGGGGCCACTGCGCAAAGGCGGGCGTCCCATTTGATGGCGGGTTTTCGGTAGTTATTTACTTTGAAATTTTCGGGAGTGATCGTGGATCTCATTTGTGTGCGTTTCTCTTGTTCTTTTACTTCGGTTCAGTCTGATTTTCGTATCTACAGTACTCCCCTGACGTTGCAAGTACCGTGCCATTGTCCAACAGTTACGTTGTACACTTCCACGCATACTTTCAAACAATTAGACAGGTCGGGTTGTTGTATATTTTCTATCCCATGTTAAACTCGATTCGTGCCGGAATATAGCCGGCGGTCTTTCATATGAATAATCCCGAATATAAACAAGCTTCGCGCGACGTTTTTACGTCGGCAGGATGCGCCCGAGGCGCCTTCACGCTGATCGAATTGCTCGTCGTCATCGCCATAATAGCCACGCTCGCCGCAGTGCTTTTTCCTGTGTTCGCCACAGCACGAGAGAAAGGCCGTCAGACCGTCTGTCTTTCGAACTGCAAGCAGATCGGATTGGCGGTCGCCGCTTACGCCCAGGACTATGACGGCGGCTACCCGAACACGAACGATCCCTACCTGTTCAACGGAAGGCGGTGGCGGTGGTGCCTCATGCCGTACCTCGGCGCCGGGCAGACGGAGGGCGCGAACTATTCCAACACGGGCGGCGCGACCTCGATCCTTCTCTGCCCCTCCGACACGCTTTCCGGGACGGGATACGACGCGACCTCGTACAACTATTCCGCGGCGTTCTATCACTCCCCCGACGTAACAGATGCCCTGACCATCCGCAACCTGCGTTCCGCGCTTTCGGACCCCGGTCCTGGCGCGGTCTGCGAAACGCAAACGGAGAGCAACGTACAGTTTCCGGCGAAAAAGTCGCTCGTCGCGGAATGGTTCACTAGCCACGACCATACCGGCACACAAAATCCAGTCGGTTTTTGGGGGACGTTAAACGCGGCAACGAACGCCCCCGGCGCGGACCGCTCCACCGGCGCACGAAATCATGTCTTCGCGGACGGACACGCGAAACTCGTCCGGGCACGACAGCAGAACGCGACAGCCGCCGACGACTCCCCGGACATGAACCGCACTCCGGGTGGGATCGCCGGATCGGACCTGCGCTAACACCGATTTTAGTCATCGGGAAACGGTAGACAATTATGTAGACTACCCCGAAAGATTTCTGCGATGATCTCGCGGTGTAAGGAACATGAAAGTCGCGCATGAATAGACCCGTTCGCCGTAGCCTATCAGTTTTCCGCTTTAGGAAATGAACACGCACTCACGGCGCAAATAATGCAAGCATAATATCGGACGGATCGGAAGGGAGACACGAGCAATATGTGCAACGCATGGAATCATGCGTCGGGTTGCCGATGCGGTTGGGGTGGCGAAGGATATTCGGGCGGAGGTGACAGCGGAAAATCAGGCGGCATACGATCCGTGTGGCAACATGCGAACACCGACTTCTGCCGCCAGACGAAATGCCCACAGTGCGACGACCCGGTTTACTTTGTCCGGCACAACGGCGGGTCGGTCTGGTTTAACGAACTCGGTAAGCCATGGACGAAGCATGGATGCTTCGACACTCCCCACGCACAGCATTTAGAAAGACAACTGACCGCGTATACTCGCGGTTTAACCCATCCCCTGCTTGCCATTGTAATCGAAGCAGAGATGTACTCCACAATCGGCTCATTGCAATTAACGGTCAGATGCATTGGCAGTGGACGAGTCCTTTCTGCACAAGTCGAGGCTGACTGTCGCCCGCACCATTTTCTTGGCGAGTTCGTCGTCGTTTCCGAACAAGAAAGTCGCATTGTTCACTCGTTGCTTGGCAACGTCCCGCCGGGGGAACTAGACTCAGAGAATGCTCTACGGCGACTGCTTGCGAAAGGGATGACTGAAGTAGCGGCGCA
>JACMMA010000098.1 GCA_014379275.1 Armatimonadota bacterium
ATGAAAAGGGCGAACGCCGAATCGCGCGAAAGTCTCTAGGAAAGCCAATCATCAACCCCGTACCGCAGGTCCAACGATCCAACGTAAGGTTGGCCCTGTCCGGGAAGGACAAAAGAGAAACGACAACGAGGCTCAAGCGAACGAAGAGGTATTTTTGCCCGGGTAGCGAATTGGCATAGCGGCGTTGCTCAAAACAACGTGTTTTAAGGGTTCGAATCCCTTCCCGGGTATTTTTTGTACGGAAATGGAGAGTATCAGATGCCATTGAAAAGAACCTTCGAGCAGCTTTGCGACGACGCGAAAAGCCGGATACGGGAGATTTCCACCGATGCGGTGGGGGAGATCATCAAAACCCGCGATTCCGTGATAGTGATTGATGTGCGTGAACAGGATGAATACCGTGCCGGGCATCTGCCGGGCGCACGGGGCATCGGGCGCGGGATCCTGGAGTATCACATCGCCGAGGAAGTGCCGGACACCGACGCGGAAATAGTGTTGTACTGCCGGGGAGGGAACCGCTCCGCGCTCGCCGCCGACGCCCTGCAACAAATGGGGTATACGCGTGTCCTGTCCATGAGGGGTGGCTTTCGGCAGTGGGATGCCGAAGCCAGACCAAAAACCACGGAAGGCGAACCGATCGTGCATTAGCCGGGCGGTACGAAAAGGAAGCGCGATGAACAAAAGAAAATGGAGCATGGCTGTGGTCGCCGTGATGGCGGGTGTCGGCGGATTTAGTGCGGGCGCATTGTGTGTTTCTCCCGCGACCGCGCAAAGTGGATCGGATGTGGCGTCCCGTCTCGGCATGATCGAGCGGCGATTGATACGCATCGAATCGCTTGTCTCCGGGCGCAACGTAAACAACCTCGGACGCTGGCAGAAGATCCGCGACACCGGCAAGACCGTGGTTTTAATGGACAACGAAACTGGGAAAGTGAAGTTTATCAACACGCAAAATGGCGGCGTGGTCACGAAGCCGTGACCAGAAAGTGTGCCGGACGATGACGGAGACCGTTTCGGAAGTGACGACAGGCGACGGTGTGAAAATTGCCGTGCGCCGGTTCGCCGACGCGGCGATTGACACCGCGCCGCGACGGGATGTATTGGTTTTGCATGGCTGGCCCAATAGCAGCCGCATCTGGCGGATTCTCGCGGAAACACTGGTTCGCGCCGCCGCGCCCGCGACATCGCTTCATATCTTCGCGCCGGATCTGCGTGGCTTCGGTGACTCGGACAAACCTGATTCGGGCTACAATTGCGAACGGTTCGCGCAGGATGTTTCGGACATCGCTGCTGGATTGAACCTGCGTCATTACTTGCTGATGGGCCATTCGATGGGCGGTAAAATCGCGCAAATCGCCGCCGCGAAACGTCCGCCCGAGTTATCCGCGCTTGTGCTACTGACGCCCGGTCTGCTCGCACCGTCGCCACCGGTGGACATCTCCGAACGGATCGCTTCGTACGGGGATGACAACAAAACCCGCTCGATGCTCGCCGGTTGGGTGGCGCATCGGCTTTCCGTCGCCGACGAAACGATGCTCGCCGAGGACGGCTTACGGACCGGGCGCGGTGCGTGGAACGGCTGGCTGGAAACGATGCGGGGCGAGG
>JACMMA010000010.1 GCA_014379275.1 Armatimonadota bacterium
GTAAATCCGGGCGTAATACCGCTTGTGCAGCACCGTGAACGCTTCCCTGTCCCCGGCGACCGTCCGCTCCACGAGCGTCCGGTCGCTCGGCCCGGTAATCTCCAAACCCGCCAAAAATTCGTCGGTCATTGAGTCTGCCGCTAGTTTACCCGCAAGGAAGCGTTATTCCTGCCGGGGCGTCGCCGGGATATACTGTATTCGAGAACTGTCATGCCACTCGACTATCGCGTTAATGTTCCTGTCTGCACCGAGGATTTCGCTGCGTTGCTCGCCAGTTCCGGCGTCCGACTGCCGACCTACCGCGCCTGCGTAAGATGCTAGACAACGCCAATCTCGTCGTGACCGCCTGGGATGGCGAAACACTGGTCGGCATCGCCCGCACCCTGACCGATTTCGCCTACTGTTGTTACCTGTCGGACCTCGTCGTCGCCGCCGAATATCAGAGGGAAGGCATCGGGCGGGGGCTGATAGATAAAGTTCGCGCGGAGATCCATGACGGAGTCAGTCTGATCTTGTTGTCCGCGCCGGAAGCCATGGCGTATTATCCTAAAGTCGGCTTCGAGTCAGCGGAAAACGGCTGGATCATCAAAAGGAAGCGTTAGGCGACTCGTGTCAAATCCCCCGATGCCTTTTGAATCGGTGACGTTTCGCCCTGCGACGGCTACTGACGCGGCAGCGGTCGCCGACGTATATCTGGCGTCACGCCGGGCATACCTTCCGTTCGCGCCGCTCGCCCATGAGGACGCGGATGTTCGCGGGTGGATCCGTGACATATTGATCCCCGCCGGGCAAGTCGCGGTCGCCGAAGACGCGGACAGGACCGTCGGCATGATGGCGTTATGCCGCGACGACGAGAGCGGGTGGATCGACCATCTTTATCTTCTACCGGGAACGACCCGGCACGGCATTGGTTCGCTGTTCGTGGCACGGGCGAAAGCCGAACTCGGTCCGCCGATTCGCCTGCACACGTTCCAGGACAACCATCCGGCACGCCGCTTCTACGAGCGCCACGGCTTCATCGCGATCGCATTCAGCGACGGCTCGGGTAACGAAGAAAAATGTCCCGATATTCTGTATGAGTGGCGTCCCGCGATACAATAGGATCATGGAACCGAAACCACTTACCGAAACGAACCCTTACCTCCACGACCCCGAAGTAGTGAGCCGTCGTCTCGCGGAAAACGCACGGCAATCGTCCATGTTTGAAGGTGCGCGGGGACTCCCCAAACCGCCCCGTCAAGAGCGAGCACCACGTTCGATAGCATCGACGAAGAAATCTGTCAGCGGCGCATAGCGTTGTGCGTAACCAGAAATAACTGACTGCAGATAAAGTGCCTTCTCCGCCTTGCTGTCGCGTCCGGCAAATCGATAAAGGGGAAGCGCGAAACCCGCTTGTATCGCCATCAGGTCGGCTATCGACCGTGCCAACCTGCCGTTTCCCTCGCGAAAAGGGTGGATTAGTAGGAGTTCGGCGTGGACTTCCGCCATACGTCGCGCTACCTTTTCCACTGGTTCGGCAGGGCAGGGAGTGTGCGTCCGCAACAATGTGGACTCCAGGTACGCCATATTTTGCGGGACGAGATAGGCGGGTGGCCAGGTAAACCCGTTTTTCTGAAGTTCCACCGTGCGCCAGTTGCCGCCCACGAGTAAATATCACTGAGCCAGAGTCGGTGCATCTCGGCGATCCGCGCGGCGGTGAAGCAGGTCTGGTCCGTGACGGTGCCCAGAAAAGTCTGTTGCGCCGTTACCAGTGCATCGTATTCGGCGCGGTCCATATCCCGCTTCATGCGGATATGGAGACTATTACGCAAAACGCGCCCGTGGGACCCCGGTTCCGGTGTAGCTTCTTCGGCGGATGCCGCCTGGTAACGACTCATGCTGTCTGGTTCCCCGAACCAGCGACTTCCTCCTGCCCGACTCTCGGATGACGCGATACGGCAAACGGTAGCACTACGAACTCTTCCACGCGCGGACGGGCGACGCGCACGACGCCGAATCGCCGATGCGGGACGGGGCTTTGGCATAGGCGCGACGTGACAAACCGGGTATGCTCCCACCGTGACTGCCTTCGATACTGACCGAGTTTACGAGCTTCTGGAACGCCATGCGTGGAATGTCACTGCCTATCAGATCGTGAACCCCGGCATGGAACACTGGTTTTCGGCGGGCGGCGACGCGGTCATCGGATACATGCGTCGGTGCGGCAAGCGGGTCGTTGCCGGGGCACCGGTCTGTTCCGAGGAAAGACTGAGCGCGGTCCTCGCCGAATGGGAAGCCGACTGCGCGAAGCACCGGGAAGGCCCCGCCTACTTCGGTGCCGCCGGACGATTATTCGACCGCCTGTCGCGCCGCGACGATCACAGCACGATTAATCTGGGGGCGCAACCGGTGTGGAACCCGCAACGATGGCCGGAACCCGGTTCGATGCGGGCGTCACTCCGGGCGCAACTTTCGCGGGCACGAAACAAAGGAGTCACGGTCCGGGAATGGGGCGTGCGCGGCGCGGAATCGTCGCCGGAACTGCGCCGCGTTTTGAGCGAATGGCTCGCGCACAAGCCGCTTCCGTCGCTACACTTCCTGGTCGAACCGCAGACGTTATCCAACCTGCGTGACAAGCGCATATTCGTCGCCGCGCGAAACGGCATCCCGGTCGGCTTCCTGAACGCGGCACCGGTCCCGGCGCGGAATGGCTGGCTGACGGAGCAGTTCGTCCGCGGCGCGAACGCCCCGAACGGCACCGTCGAGCTGCTTGTGGATAACGCTGTTCGTGCCCTTGCTGCGGGCGGCGCGGAGTACGTGACGATGGGACTCGTGCCTCTCTCGTCGCATAGCCGCGACACGGCGTATCGCAATCCGTTCTGGCTACGTTTCGTTCTCGCCTGGATACGGGCGCACGGGCGCCGGTTCTATAACTTCGCGGGCCTGGAATCGTTTAAAACCAAGTTCAACCCCGACACCTGGGAGCCGATCTACGCGGTTTCGAAAGAAAGGCATTTTTCCCCCGGGACGCTGTACGCCGTCGCGGATGCGTTCTCGGACCGTTCGCCCGCGTCCATGTTGCTACGCGGCGCGGGAAAAGCGATCCGCGAGGAATGGCGGCGGATAAACGGCGCGAGACAGCGGAATGGTCATGAATGTCCCGTTTCTTCCACCGAATAAAGGAGGGACACATCCTCATCGTCCACGCCGGCGCTTTCGGCGACCGAACCCTCGGGAGGCGGGGCGTCCTTCAACAGGTGGGTCAGGATCGGCGGGGCGATGACCGAGGTCAGTAGCGACATCGCGACGATAAGCGCGTAAATGGTGTCGTTGAATATTCCCGCACTCCGCCCTAGACTCGCCACGATGATACCGACTTCGCCACGGGGAACCATCCCGACGCCGATGATCGCAGCGGACCGCGCCCCGAGCGACCGCGCCGCGAAGCCACATCCGACCCATTTCCCCGCCGTCGCGAGCACCGTGATGACCGCCAGCGAAAGCAGGGTCTGCCAGCCGGATAGCGCGGACAGCGAAACATTCATGCCCGTGACGACGAAGAAGAACGGCGTCAGAAACGCGAGAAGCGGTTGCATCTGCTTTTCCAGGGCGTGGCGCTGCTCCGATTCGGCGACCACCATCCCGGCAAGGAACGCGCCGATGATCGCGGCAAGCCCGATCCGCGCGGATAGCGCGGCGAGCCCCAGACACCCGGCAAGCGAGAGCGTGAGCGGCGACAGTGGGTTGATCGGGGCGTCGAGTACCGACGACCGCTTTTTCAGGATCCGGGTGCCGACCAGCGCGACGATCAACACGAAACCGACCGCTTGTAGAAGCACGAACCCTAAGTGCGCCCAGTCTACTCCTCTGCTACCGCCGGCTTGCAACGCCGTGACGACGCCGAGAATCAGCATCGCCAGAATATCGTCCAGTACTGCCGCGCCTAAAATGATGCGGGCTTCGATGCGCCCGAGCGCGCCTAATTCCTGAAGCACCCGCGCCGTGATTCCCGCCGAAGTCGCGGTAAACGCCGCCGCGATAAACGCCGCGTGTGCCGGAGAAAAGCCCGAGAAC